>JAJPZL010000043.1 GCA_021204375.1 Bacteroides sp. | reverse complement strand
GTTTATCAGTTAATTGAACTACTTTATGTCTCACCCATTAGGGTGAAACCTATTCAGCTGTTTCTTAGTTTGTTCCAGGGAAAACTGTTTCTACTTTTGCTTGTGATAAAACAAGTCTGTTAACTTAGAGAACACACCCATGAAGAACCCTTATTTACCTCTTTTTATTTTTATTCTTTCTATTGTGACAGGATGTTTCCGTGAAAATGAAAAGGCCCTCCTAATCCAGGACAAAGAGATAAAATATTGTACCCTGCAAGCCGGAGTTACTTTGAAAGATCAACCGGCTGCTGACTCTTTACCACACGCTATGGAACGTACCGATACGCTTTGGCAATATACCCATCCCGGTTCCTGGACCTCTGGGTTCTGGCCGGGTATTCTATGGTATCTCTATGAAGCCACCGGAGATCCACAATGGGAAACGCATGCCCGGCACAGTTCGGAGACCCTTCTTCCTGTTACCAGGAAAAAAGCCCATAGCCACGATATTGGATTTATCACTATGTGCAGTTTTGGGAACGGATACCGGCTCACGGGAGATCCGATCTACCGGGAAGCTTTACTCAGGGCCGCCCATTCATTAAAAGCTCTTTATAATCCGGTAGTGGGGACGATCCTCTCCTGGCCCGGTATGGTTGCCGCCGAAGGATGGCCCCACAATACCATTATCGATAATATGATGAACCTGGAACTTCTATGCTGGGCCTCTAAGAACGGGGGAGGAGAAAAGTTATATGAAATAGCCGTAAGCCATGCCGACCGCACCATGAAATACAGATTCAGGGAGGATCTTACCTCTTACCATGTAACCGTTTACGATACCATCACCGGAGATTTCATCCAAGGAGTTACCCACCATGGATTGTATGACCACTCCATGTGGGCCAGAGGCCAGGCCTGGGCAATATATGGCTATACTTTTATGTACAGGGAGACCGGCGAGGAACGTTACCTGGATTTTGCTTCCCGCATCACAGATACTTACCTCAGAGAACTTCCGCAGGATCTTATACCTTACTGGGATTTTATGGCCGGATCACTTCCGGACAAAGCTTTCCGGGATGCTTCTGCAGCAGCCATCACAACTTCTGCACTCTTGGAATTAAGCACGTATGTAAAAGATCAGGAAAGATCTTCCCTGTATCGGAAGAGAGCTGAACAAATGCTTTCTTCCCTCTCTTCCGGAGCGTACCAGGCACGGTCTGAGAAAAGCGCTTTTCTACTCCATTCAGTAGGACATATGCCCAAAGAAAGAGAGGTGGACGGATCTATTATCTATGCCGATTACTACTATCTGGAAGCACTCATACGCCTTAAAAGATTACAGGAAGGAAAACCGGTGATCTGATCCGGAAAAAATGATGTAACAATCTTTAAATCTTACTGACCATGGAAGCCATTCACACACAAAAAAATCAACGGGTAGAAAGTTTTACTCCGGAGAAAATCTATCGCCAGTATTATCCTAATTTCGTGTCTTTCGCCTGTTACCTTACCGGCTCTAATTTACATGGAGAAGATATTGTACAGGATGTATTTGAAATTCTCTGTAAACAGTCATCTGTTTTTGTTTCCGAGCAGGCACTCTTAAAGTATATTTATCGGGCCATTTATAACAGAGGGATCGACCTGATCCGGCACAGGCAAATTTGTAGCCGGTATGAGGAGAATATTCTGGAAGAAGAGAAAAGAAAGAACATCCTTCCCATATATGATATCCTTTATAAAGAACTGCGCACTATGGTTAAAAAGCGGATCGAAGCTCTTCCTCCCAGATGCCGGGAGATATTTATCCGTAAATACAGGGAAGAACAATCCAATCCTGAGATCAGCGAAAGTCTGGGACTTTCTGTAAAAACTGTCGAGAATCAGGTTTTTATAGCCCGTGTGGCTTTGAGAAAATACTTAGATACCTATCTCTGTAGCTGAGAAATAATAGAATAGTTTATGAATAAAATCAATAGTATGAAAAGAGTAGTAGTATATCTTTATTGCTTATGCAGCCTGATGTGGCTGAGGGCAGAAAACACAGAACTGTTCTCGCCGGACGAAAAGATCCGGATCCGGTTCTCTGTTTCAGACACTCCTTCCGTTTCACATCCCGGAGTAGCAGAAGGCACTCCTTATTATGAAGTGTGGTATAACGGGGAGCCCTTCCTGCTCCCTTCCCGATTGAGTTTTGAACTGATAGGGACCGCCGAATTAAAACATTATTTTCAGGTAGTAGAGGTAAAATATGACCAGCAGCGCTCCTCCTGGAAACCTCTGTATGGAGAGCGGAGCGAATATCCCGATAGCTACAATGAAATGAGGGTCATACTGGAAGAAACACTCTATCCCAACCGGAAGATCCACATTCTTTTCCGGGCCTATAACGAGGGGATTGCTTTCCGGTATGAAATCCCTGAACAGCCCGGCTTAGAAAAAGTGGTAATTGATCGTGAATATACCGAATTCACTTTTCCCCGGTATGCCTCTGTCTGGGAATCTTACGGGCACGAGGGAAAGTATTACAAAGTATATCCATCCGAAATTAAGCCGGGTTGTGAATTACCGCTAACCTGTATGACGGCTTCGGGCATTTACGGAGCCATCATGGAGGCCGGTAATCATCATTACCCGCGCGCTTATGTCGAAGCTCCTTACCGCAGAGAAAATACCATCCGCATCGCTTTAAGGGGAGAGGCAAAGAGTACCGGAGGAATGGTGACTGCCTGGCGGGCCATCACCCTCTCTTCTACACCCGGCGGATTAATGGAGCAGAATTACCTACTACTGAACCTCAATGAACCGTGTAAAATAGCAGATACCTCCTGGATCAAACCCGGAACAGCCATGCGTGAAACTGTTATTTCTACTCCGGAAGCCTATAAGATGATCGATTTTTGCCGGCGGAAAGGCATTGATTATATGATCTTTGACTGGGGATGGTATGGAGTAGCCAACAGCCATAAGAAAGATCCTTCCTATGTGAATGTAACCCATCCTACCACCAACGAATCTATTCCAGGTCATCCCGGGCTGGACCTGCCTGCCGTGATCCGGTATGGCCAGGAGAAAGGAGTCGGGATCTTTCTCTATGTAAACCGGGAAGGACTGGAACGTTATACCGACAAGATATTCCCTCTTTTTAAAGAGTGGGGAGTCAAAGGTATAAAGCCCGGCTTTGTACAGGTTGGAAAACAGGAGTGGCAGGAGTGGATGGAGATGATCGTAAAGAAGGCTGCTGAATATAATTTATTGGTAGATATCCACGACGCTTATCGTCCCAACGGGTTTAGCCGCACCTATCCCAATTTATTAACCCAGGAAGGCATTCACGGGAACGAACAAAATTCCAATGCCGACCACGATGTGATGTTGCCCTTTACCCGTTTTACGATCGGTGCAGGAGATTATACTTCGGGCTACTGCCGGGGCGACCTGCAATCTACGTATGTCCACCGCCTGGCACTTCCGGTTATCTATTACAGTCCTACCCAGTTCCTTTTCTGGAGAGAAAAGATCAGTGAATGCTACGAAAGGCCGGAACTGGAATTGTGGGAACACCTACCGGCCGTATGGGAGGATACCCGGGTACTTTCCGGCGAAATAGGCGAATATATTGTAGTAGCCCGCCGTTCCGGCAACAGCTGGTATATCGGAGGCATCACCAATACCCATGCATGCACTATAGAGCTGGATCTCTCTTTCCTTCCCGCAGGATATACTTATAAAGCTACCTGTTACACGGATAAAGATCCTTTTTCCGGAGAAGTAGAGATCCGAAGAAAGCCTGTCCGGAGAACAGATAAAATACCCTTTCCTTTACAACCCTCCGGAGGATTTGCGGTCCGGATAACGCATGAATAAAAAAGAATGGCGGGCTCCCTAAAAAACAGGGAATGGTTTTGGGTAACTGCCCGCTTTCACCCGTTTACTGATAAAACTAACCTATGCCGGGCTTCCGGAAAAACAGAAAGACCAGGCTGCGTGTGAGAAAAATTTAATTAACCGTTAAACTTAGTAGTATTATGATGAACAGAAACTGCATTGTCAAATCATGTTTTTTATTGCTGGCTATCGCTGCTTCTTCTGCCCCACTGAGTGCGGAAGAAGGGATCAGCGCTTCGGCATCCTCACCGGATGTTCCGGTTACACAGAGGATCCTACAAGCTCCGGCAGAAGTAGCCGGTACGGTAACAGATACCCAGGGAGAACCTGTTATAGGAGCTACCGTTGTGGTAAAAGGTACCACTACAGGTACCGTCACAGATCTGGAGGGAAACTTTTCCATATCTGCCTCTTCCAGGGATCGCCTGCAAATATCCTATGTAGGCTATGAAACCCAGGAGCTGGTTGTAGGAAACCGCTCTTCCATTCATATTATCCTGAAGGATGATACGGAACTATTGGACGAACTCGTTGTGGTAGGATATGGCTCGGTGAAAAAATCAGACCTTACCGGAGCTATCTCTACGGTCTCTACCGAAACACTTTTACGCGGAGGAAAGACCAATGCCGTAGGAGGGCTCCAGGGAGCGGTTCCCGGAGTAAATATTCTCCGGAACAACAACAAACCCGGAGGAGGATACGATATTAAAATACGTGGTCTGAGCTCGATCGAAGGCTCCAGTGCTCCGCTGGTAGTGATTGACGGGGTACCGGGTGCCAGCCTAGATAATATTAATCCGAATGATATTGAAAAAATTGATATCCTGAAAGATGCCTCTTCTACGGCTATTTACGGCTCAAGGGCTACCAACGGAGTCGTGATGGTCACTACCAAACGCGGCGTCTCCGGTAAACCCAAAATTTCATACAGCGGATATACCGGCTTCCGTAAATATACCAATATGCTCGATATGATGTCAGGAGATGAATATGTACAACTGGCCCGCGAAGCGGTTCGTGCGACCAATGGAAATGTATATAAGACAGACGAAGAGATCTTTACCGATCTCTCCGAATTAAAGGCCGTACAAACCGGTAACTATTACGACTGGATTGATGCGATCTCCAATCTCGCTTTTATTACCAACCATACCATTTCTGCTACCGGCGGTACCGAATCTGCCAGTTATACCCTCTCCGGAGGTTACTATTTTGAAGACGGTATGTTGAATCCCCAGGAGTTTACCCGTTACAACCTCAGGGCAGCTATTGATCTGGATGCCAACGAGTATGTAGGCTTTGGGGGAAGTCTTTATATGACCCATTATGTATGCGATACAGGGAACAGTGACCTCCTGCAGGATGCTTTCCGGATGCGTCCCACCCAGCATCCCAACAGCCTGGTTACCGATGAGGAAGAGTGGAAGTATGCCGGTAACGGCTTGTTCAATCCGCTGGTTACCAATAAAAATGAATTTAATAAAACCAACCGGGTAAACCTGCTGTGTAATCTCTATTTAAAAATAACTCCGGTAAGCGGGGTGGATCTGAGATCCTCTTTCTCTCCCAATATGACCAATGACCAGATCGGCCAGTACCGGGGGGTATGGACAAAAGCTTTGCAAGGTACAGCAGCCGGAGCCACCAATAACCTGAAGAAAGATAACTATACCGACTGGGTATGGGATAATATCGTTAATTACAAATGGTCCAGAAGTATTCACGCACTGGATGTAACCGGCGTATTCTCCATGCAGCAGTCACAGACAGAGAATATGAACGGTGCCTCCAAAGACCTCACTTATAACTCTTTGTGGTACAACCTCCAGGGAGGTGAAATGACTACACTGACTTCCGGCTTCCGGCAGTCGAGTCTCATGTCTTACCTGGCACGTGTTAACTATTCCCTGCTGGACAGATATCTGGTAACAGCCAGTATCCGTTATGACGGATCCTCCAAACTGGCCGATGGTAACAAATGGGCCCTATTCCCCTCTATAGCCGGAGCATGGCGTATTAGTGAAGAGGCCTTCCTCCGGGAAGCAGACTGGCTCTCCAACCTGAAAGTTCGTATCAGTTACGGTCAGACCGGTAATGATACCGTAAATCCTTACTCTACCCAGGGTACGATCTCCGGTTCTAAATACTACTCGTTTGGCAATAACGAAGTGATCGGTAATCTTCCTAATAACCTTCGTAACGATGAGTTAGGATGGGAGCGTACTTCCGAATATAATCTCGGTCTGGATTATGGTTTCTTTAACAACCGGATCTCAGGTAGTATAGAGTATTACAACCGTCTTACCAAAGACCTGATCATGAGCAGAAGCGTACCCACTCACCTGGGGTATTCCAGTCTGAAAGACAATGTAGGTTCTGTACGCAACCAGGGATTTGAGTTAGCCCTTAATACGGAGAATATCCGTACGAAAGATTTCTCCTGGAAAACAAATTTCACTCTTTCTTATAATAAGAATAAGATCGTAGATCTCTCTTTTAAAGAAGACCTGGGTGTCTATTCAGACCAGCTTGCAGGTATGTGGGGAGATTACTCCAACCTCTGGTTCATCGGCCAGCCTATTGATGTCAACTGGAATTTCCAGACAATCGGTGTATGGCAACTCGGTGAAGAGGAGGAAGCAGCGAAATATGGGTAGACACCGGGACAATTCCGGGTAAGAGACTTTGACGAAGATGGTACGATCAATGCCGATAAAGACCGGTTCATTGATGGAAAACGTACTCCCGACTGGAACGGGGGAATGACCAACATTTTCCAGTACAAGGATTTTGACCTTTCTTTTCATCTGTACTTCCAGGCAGGTGCCCGTGTGAGAAACCAGTTCTATGTGTCGTGGGCACTGGAAAATAACAACCTGAATTTCAATAATCTCCGGAAAGATTACTGGACACAGGAAAACCCATCCAATACCATAGCACAACCCTCTAATATGGGGCCTTACAGAGATGTGAACAGTACCAGTAAAAGTATATCGCATGTCATGTACAGTACCAATTTCCTGAAAGTTTCTTATATTACCCTGGGATATACCTTCCGGAAACACCTGTTGGAGAAGGCAAAGATCGGTCACCTGAGACTCTATTCCACGATGCAGAATCCTTTTACCTTTACAAAGTTCAGCGGATTTGATCCGGAACAGGCAAGTGCCAGTATCGGTACTACGGATGCTATGACCTGTAACCTGATTTTCGGATTAAATGTTCCATTCTAAAACAGTACTACCATGAAAATAAAAAAATATATAGCTAAAGGAATTATTTTTTCCGGTATAACCCTGTTCTCTGTTTCCTGTTCCGGGTTTCTGGACGAGGTAAACTATTCCGGACAATCTGCAGAAGAGTATTTTGCCACCGGTTCCGGATATGAAAGTTTGGTCAACGGTTGCTATTCCACCCTGAAAGATGTCTATAATAAAAAGAATTATCATGTACTTTCCCAGTTTGGAACAGATATCTTTACACAGAACTATTCTGGTAATGTACAGGTACTGAACCAATATACTACTACTTTTGATTCCAATCAGGGAAATGTGAGTTCCCACTGGAACAGCCTCTATACCTCCCTTAAAAATGTAAATGCGGCTCTGGACAGAGCGCCGAATGTCATTCTCAAATCAGCAGATCCAGATGGACTGGAAGAGAGTGTGCTGGAACAACGGGTAGCCGAAATGAAAGTATTACGGGCTCTTTACCTATTTGAAATTGTAAAGAACTGGGGACAGGGATCTTTAATGGTCAGTGAACTCACTGCTCCTGTCTGGACAGCCGAATTTGCTTCCGCAGAAGAGTTCTATACCCAGATATTACAGGATCTGGAAGATGCTATAAAAATACTCCCTATCCGCCAGACAGGCAGTGATTTCGGACGCATGTCCGCCTCCGCTGCCAGACATCTCCGGGCACTTGTCTACCTGACCCGTGGCTATGAATCCTATGCCGATCCCCGTGACTTCCGGCAGGCTTACAGCGACGCGGTAGAAGTCATTGAGAACTCCGGCCATCAACTCCTTTCCGATTACCGGCTGGTTCACCAGCAAGCCAATGAGATCAATGACGAGATCATTTTCAGTATCGGCTTTTCTACTTCCGCCAACCACAATACCAACAGGTGGAATATGTGGATGTACTTTGCCTACCGGGAAGGTTGGCAGGGAGTCTCCAAGAGTGCCTATTACGGGAACGATGATGCAGCTGCCATGCCTACCAAGCTGGGGTACCTGATGTTCGACTGGAAAAAAGACCGTCGCGCCTCTGTGACTTTTATGAGCCCCCTCAACGGCGATCCGGCTACCTCTACAGATGGCAGAGATGCCGGAAAGAACTGGTTTGAATGTACCACCCCTGTGGAAGGCCTGTATGAACTCGGGGATAAAGTCATCTATTTCCAGGTGCCGGTTGAAGAATCTTTTAAACAGTTGAGCCAGCGTAATAAAGATGCAGTAGTATACCATGTATATAACTATCCCCATGGAGATATTACCGATTTTACCGACGAAGACTTTTATAAGAACGGATATCAGACTTCCAATTCCACCACCCGTGCCTTCCTGCCGGTATGGAAATTCAAAGATGGAAATACCGAATATAAAGAGAGTGGAGATGCTTCCGGTACCCGGGATATCTACCTGTTCCGCCTGGCGGAAACCTGCCTGATCGCTGCTGAGGCTGCGGTACAGAGTGGAGATAACGGCAATGCTTTACATTATATTAATAAAGTCCGTGCAAGAGCCTCCTATAATGCTCCCGAAGATGGGCTGGAACTCTACAGTGGTACAGTCACCTTAGATGATATACTGGATGAACGTGCACTGGAACTTTTGGGAGAAGCACCCCGCTGGAACGACCTACAACGTACCCGTAAACTGGCCGAAAGAGCCTTGAAGTATAACTGGGATATTACCAACATTACCGGAGGTATTCCCACACAGCTTAGTAAAGAAACATTCAGAAATAAGTATATTCGTCGGCCGATCCCCCTCTCCTGGCTCAACTCCCTCAGTAACGGACAGGAACTGGGTAATAATCCGGGATGGTGATCTGTGTGATCCGGTAAGACAGACACGGAACGGCCCGAAAGCCGTTCCGTATATTTATTCATATAAGTAAGGAACAGATGCGAACCAAAGAACTGCTGACCATTTTTTATATCTCTCTGCTGCTTTTTAAGAGCAGAAGATTTTATACATCCGGGATTACTCCATACACAGGAGTCGCTTACCCGAATCCGGAATTTAGTAAAAGAAAAGAGCGAACCCGCCTACGGCTCTTACCAGATACTGGCCTCTTTGCCAGAGTCATCATCAGCTTATTCTGTAAAAGGACCCTTTGAGAACATAAGCCGGGCAGGCAGATACGGATATACCAAAGATCCCTGCGAGCGTGATTTCAATGTCGCTTATTACAATGCCCTGCAATGGGTTATTACCGGGAATGTACAACATGCAGATAAAAGTATGGAGATCCTCCGGGCCTATGCTTCGCAGCTAAAAGCCATTCATGGACCCGATGATCCGCTCTGTGCAGGTCTACAGGGGTTTATGCTGGTGAATGCTGCTGAGATTCTGCGGTATACCTATCCGGCAGATACCTACTCTGCCGGATGGAACCAGGAAGATTCCAGACAGGTAGAAAGTCTTTTCCGGAATGTTTTCCAACCCGTACTAACTCAGTTCTATCATACTCCTCCCTATACCAATGGTAACTTGGGTATTGCGGTGACCAAAGTCCAGATGGCTTTCGGCATATTTATGAATGACCGTAAGCTATATGAAGAGGCAAAAGAGTTTTTCTATAAGGGAAAAGATAATGGATCTTTACCAAATTATGTAGCTGAAACAGGACAGTTACAGGAGAGTGGAAGAGACCAGCAGCACTGTATGTTAGGTATTAGTTGTCTGGCAGAGATAGCCGAACTTGCCTGGTCTCAGGGAGAAGACCTCTATGTAGCCCTTGATAACCGTATTATGAAAGGCTATGAATATTTATCTGCCTCCAATCTGGGATATGAAGTTCCTTTTACCATCTGGAAAGACATCACCGGTAAGTACTGCGACTGGCAAAATTTGGGAGAAGATGGGATGGGACGTTTTCGTTCTGTCTTTGAAATAGGATATAACCATTATGTATACCGGAAAGGATTGGAGATGCCTTATACCGGGTAGGTCCTTTCGCTGATACGTCCGGAGGGGCCAGGTTTTACCTGCGATAATCCGGGATTCGGAAGCCTTTTATTCTACCTGGGAGAGGACCTGAATGCAGGAAAGATACCGGGAAAAATTGATGAACGGGCAGATAACCGGGCAGGCTGGAACTTTCGGACAGTAGCTTTCCGTTCCGGGGATGGGAAGTTCGGGCTTCTCTCTTCCGGAGCCGCTATGGAGAAACGGAGAGTACGGTATAATGTCGGCGACTATCCCTATATCGGTATTAAAGTTCTCTCCCTCCCTGATAAACTTCCTGCGGGATGGTTTCAGGTAAGCTATAGTGTGAACAGCGCACCTGAGTACTGGAAATTAGATATAGAAAATGCGATCCGGGTAGAGAAGGATATCTATATCTATGATATACGGAAGATACTCTCTAACAACGGTACCCCTTTTTCCAATCGGGAAGTCTCTGCCACTTTGCTACTCGATTTTGGAGAAACCAACTGAGTTCCGGTAGAGATTGACTGGATACGGTCCGGATCTACTCCCGAAGCATTACTGAAAGAAGCGGACCGGTGATCTGAATAATAGAGAACCTCCCTTCTTTATAAAATCCGTAAGGCTGTGATCATACGGATTTTTTTGTTTTCTATACGGGAGTAAACTAGCCTTTTAATAACTTTAAAAAAAAAGACCCGGATTGTTAATGAATAAGTTCTCTATCTTCAAAAGAGAAAGAATAAGGATAGAGGT
>JAJPZL010000087.1 GCA_021204375.1 Bacteroides sp. | reverse complement strand
CTTGATTAAACTAAAGAAGAAAGAAATAGAAGAAGAGGAAGAATAATTTTTTTTATTCTTCTTTTACACTAAACCCTAACTATAAAAAACAAGAAGTAACTATGAAAAAAGAGAATATATTTAAAAAATAGCTCTATGCCTTATTTAGTGTTGTCTTATCCTGGCTTGGATTTTCTGCCTGCGATGATTCGCTGAGAAAAGATGAATACGGAACCCCATACGCAGAACATGAAATTAAAGGCAGGGTAGTAGATCCGGAAAAAAGCTCCTTACCCGTTCAGGGGATCCGGGTGATCGTTAAACCGGCAGATGAAGCTACTTCGTGGGCAAATGAGCCTGATACCCTCTTTACCGATCGGCAGGGAGAATTTTATGTAGAGCGGGTAGGTTTCAAGCTGGTAGAAAAATACCGGATCTGTTACGAAGAGATTGTTAAGGAGGAAAATTCGCCATATTACAAAAAGGATTCGGTAGAGGTGGAAACCTCCATCCCATTGGAAGAAGGAAAAGGCTGGTATAAGGGCAGAAGTGCTGCAGAAGTAAACATTGAACTACGACGGAAAGAGGTAGAGGAGTAACTCCTGAAACTTACAGGAATTATTCCTCTACCTATGAAGTCTATACTAAATTTATTCCACCGTACGCTTTCGGATAATATCCATAAAAGATTCCCCTGTTAGTCTGCTCTCTATCCAGGCAATAAAGTCGAACCTCTTAAGCAGCGGTCTTTCGTATTTATGCTGGTTAATGATCTCTATATCTTTCCGGAATGTATTCCATATATCCATATTCTCGCTTCTATCTTTCGATAACGGCAGAAGCCTGATAAATTTAAAAAGTAATTTCTCCGTACGATATTGATAGAGGTCCTTTTCAGCTGTAATACTCCTTTTTAACGAACTCACTTCGTTCTCTAAATAATCGTAATGGCCCAGTTCCGCCTAGATTAACAGGTTGATCAGCCGGGCTACTTTATAATCCGGAAAAGTATGGAGCGCTTTTCCCGCACCCCATATCTTCTTCATGCTTTTCCGTACCTCTTTCGCATCGCCCATAGCAAGAGCCAGGATCGCAGCATTCAGGTGCAACTGCAGTTGGAGTTGCAGATTCAGTACAGCCGTTTTCTTTAACAGGCTCTCTTCGTAGGTAAGCCTGAGTTTGGCGGCCGACTCTATATCTCCCGTCTGGAAATAATAAGAGAACTCTGCAAGATAACAAAAGGTATGGACACTGTGTAAAAAATCCCGGGGATAATTTTTCGACTCTATCTCTTTCACTTTCTCTATAAAATAGGGCATCTCTTTGTATAACTTAGCCGATTCCAGGCTATCCAGGATCCCATTGAGCGTATTAAAATAGTAGATCGGAGGATTAAGCATCAGGTGCTTGTTCTCCTCGAACAGATCGATCAGTTCCTAGTAAAAGCGCAGAGCTGTTTTATAATTACCCGAGTTCAGAAAATAGGTAGCCTGAAACAGTAAATGGAGTTTCTGTGTTTCGAACGTTTTCTGAGAAGTATTAGATACCAAGTGTAATTTGCTCAATACCAGATCGTCCAGGTTTTGTTGCTGGCGGTTCGACCGCGCCAGCCCTTTATAGGTAAGCCGGTATTTAATGATATCGTACAATTGAACATGCATATTGGCATTGCGGGTATATTTGGTTAGTTCATTCAATTTCATCTGTTTATCGACCAAGCGCTTTTCGGTAATACCCGCAAAATCAATAGCACTCATATACTTAAGCTCCTTGCGGCGTACCAGCATACATAGCAGGCCGTATTCATAAAATTCGGCAAGTTTGCGGGCTCTCCTTAGCTCTGCAAATGAATCTTCCACCAATCCCCGTTCGAATAATATCTCGGCCAGGGTGACGTAGTTGAATATACGTGCCTGCATATCCTGCTTTTCGCATAGATGCGCAATGCATTCCAGAATAATATGGCTCAGATGCTTCACGGCTACTTCAAAATTACTTCCCGGATTCTCCGTCGTGAATAGTTTTTGAATTTCATCCACCTCTTCTTTGCTCTCCATTAACTGGTATAAGGCTATATACCCTTTTTCGCCGGATTGAAGATTGCTGTAAAGTTTGAAATAGCATTTTTCCGCTTTAGACAGGGATTTTATTAATACCAATAAAGATACTGCTTTGTTCATACTTGTTTTTCTACTCTGTTTTTCATAAATTAAGTATATCTCTTGGGGATATATGGAGGATTACCAGCTAAAAGTAAGCAATATAATTGATAGACCCTACCCTCAATTTATAATGGATTCCGACAAACCCAAACTGCCTTTTTTTACCTGTTTGATACTTCCGCAGACCTGTTTGAACGGGCTTATCAATAAATCAATACGCTTTGCAGGTTGTAGGTTTGTGATCCCCGGCTATTCCCGGCTTTACAGGTAAAAATGGCTTTTTAAGAATGTATGGATTTTATCATTCCCGGTTATCTTTTCTTTTTTAAAACGTTGAATGTTAATTGTTTGTTCTCAGGCGTAGATCGGATGCTGTTTAAAAAGTAGCTTTTGGAATTATCCGGAAGCTGTTTTTAATGGGATTGTTTGCATGGATGTCCGGCTGTACATTTGTTTCGGATCGGGAAAAGATCTCTCGCTTAAATCCGGATTAAGACGATAGAATTTGTACCCGACCTGTAACTTTAATCGTTAGCAGTATGAACTTGAATCAAATTATGAAGCACACTGGACAGCATGACTTCAGTAAACGACTCATCTTTACGATCTGTCTCTTGCTTTCAGCCCTGTCCGCTACAAGTTTGCAGGCGCAAACAAGTACCATTGAAATTTCCGGTAAAGTAACCGATGCGCTGGGCGAGCCCATGCCCGGAGTCAGTGTTCTTGAAAAAGGTACTACCAACGGAATGGCTACCGATCTACAGGGAGAATACCGGATCACTGTAAAATCACCCTCTTCCGTACTCTTATTCTCTTTTATGGACTTTAACTCAGTGGAGGAAACAGTAGGAATCCGGAGAACGATCCCTGTAACACTCGAGGAGAACCTTACCGTACTCGATGATATGGTGGTGATCGGTTACGGTACAACCACGAAAAAGGAGATCACCGGTTCCGTTTCCTCTCTTTCCAGTGACGATTTTAAAGCAGGCAATGTAACCGACCCGTTACAATTGTTGCAGGGATAGATCGCAGGACTTGTGATCACACGTCCCGGAGGGAATAATCCCAACGGAGATTTCGAGATCCAGTTACGTGGATTAACTACCATGGCCGGAGGCGCACAATCCCTCATCGTTATTGATGGAGTAGTAGGAGGTGATCTTTCAAGCCTGAGTGCCGATAATATCCAATCTTTTGATGTATTGAAAGATGGATCGGCGGCCGCCATCTACGGTACCCGCGGTACCAACGGTGTTATTCTGGTCACTACCAAAAAAGCAGCTGCCGGAGTGAATAAACTTGAATTCAACTCCTATTTAGCCGTACAAACGCTGGATAAGAAATCCGATATGATGAATGCAGATCAGTTCCGCCGGGCACTTGATCAGTACGGGACAAGTTCAGCCCACGACTACGGGGCCTCCACCGATTGGTTTGATGAAATAACCCGCACACCCATCAGCCAGAATTACAGTGTAGCCTCCTCCGGCGGTACCCATTCGTTGAATTACCGTGCCAGTATAGCCTGAAACAGGGATGAAGGATTAGTGAAAAAGAGTAGCAGTGAACGCCTGCGGACCCGCCTGAATGTAGCGCAACTGCTTCTCCAGGATCACCTGAAGATGGACTACACCGTCTCCTATTCCACAGCCCGGAACACCTATGCCGACGACTATATCATGCGCCAGGCCATGTTCCACAACCCCACGGAGCCTATTTATGCGACTGAAAATACACCGGAGCAATACGGACCCTACCACTATGTACAAGGGATAGAGTACTACAATCCCGTGGCTATGCTGGAACAACGCGACGATAAAGGATTGCGTACCCAGTTCACCGGAAGCGTGAACGCTAATTTACAAATTCTCGAAAACCTCAAAGCCAATGCCGTGGTATCCACCACCACTACCAGCGAACGGTACGGACATTACTATGGTAAATACCATCCGGTATATATCGGAAAAGACGGGCAGGCAGAGGTTTATAATAACCATTCCAGTTATAAGATGCTGGAAACTACGGTCGATTACTCCAACACCTGGAAGGACCATAAACTTCAGGCCATCGCAGGTTACTCCTATAGCGAACAGTGGAATGAAGCCTACAGTGCGATGAGCTATCTTTTTGATACCGATTACTTCTCTTTCTACAACATCGGTGCCGGTGGAGCCCTGAACGACGGATTAGCTACCATGAGCGGTTCCGAACAATCCAGTAAACTCATCGCTTTCTTTGGCCGGGTGATGTACAACTATCAGGAAAAATACCTGTTGAGTGCATCCGTACGCCACGAAGGATCCAGCCGGTTCGGGGCCAACCACAAATGGGGTACATTCCCTTCCGTCAGTGTGGGCTGGCGTGTTACACAAGAACGCTTTATGCGGGAAGCTACCTGGATCAACGATCTTAAAGTACGGGCCGGATTCGGTGTAACCGGTAATCAGGAGATCGGTAATTACCAATCCCTCCCTATCTTACGGAAAGGTTCCTCCTATTTCTATTACAATAACTCCTGGCTGAGCACCTACGAACCCGGACGTAACCCCAATCCCGATCTGCGGTGGGAAAAGAAGAATGAGTTCAATGTAGGTTTTGACGCTACCTTCCTGAAGAACAACCTCAATGTTATCTTTGATTTTTACAATCGTACCACTAAAGACCTGCTCTATACCTATGCCGTTCCCGTACCTCCCAATCTCTATGGCTATAAATTTGCCAATGTAGGAACCATTGTAAACAAAGGCGTAGAACTGACTCTAGCAGCCACTCCTTACTCCAACAGGAATTTCCGCTGGAATGTGGTCGGTACCATTGCCCATAATACCAATAAACTCAAGAGCTTCTCCAACGCCGATTATGCCATGACCGCCTTAGATACAGGCTATCTGCCCGACGACCTCAAAGTCTATACCATGCAGATCATGGAAGGAGGATCGATCGGTAATTTCTGGGGACCTAAGTTCATCGGCTTTGATGCCGACGGCATCGCTCAGTACGAAGACCTGGACGGAGTAGAAGGAATCACAGAAGCCGATTACCAGAAAATCGGAAATGCCTATCCCGACTTCACCTTCTCCCTGCAAAATAGCTTTGTCTACAAGAATTTCGACCTGAGTTTCCTGTTACGGGGATCGGTCGGCAACGATGTGCTCAATAAAACCCGTTTGCATTACGAAGGTCCGGGCTACCTGGGACTCAAGAATGTACTTAACTCCACCTTTGATCACCAGAACCATCCGGGAGCCGTCTACTCCTCCTATTATATCGAAGATGGATCCTTCCTGAAACTCGATAACCTGACCATAGGCTATACAGTGCCTGTCAAGTCCGGTTATATCTTTAAGTTGCGCCTCTATGTCACCGGCCAGAACCTGTTCACCATTACCTGTTATAAAGGTATCGACCCTGAAGTCAGCCTTTCCGGACTTGCTCCCGGTATAGAGGATTACGATTTCTACCCCCGGACCAAAACATTCATATTCGTGGTAAACCTTGCATTTTAGTTTGTACACAAAAAAAATTCAGTTATGAAAAAGATATTAGTCACCTTTTCCTTGCTACTGGCCCTCGGTACACACTTTCAATCGTGTACCAACCTGGACGAGCGTATCTATTCGTCCATATCTTCCGACGAATTCTTCACCACCGAAGAGGAGTTCCTGATGAGTGCCGGCCGCATATACAGCCACCTGTTTGGCTATACACACTATTACAACATCTGGGAAACCATCACCGTATCTACCGATGAAGCCCTCAGTCTGCAACGCGAAGGCGGCCAATGGCTCGATGGCGGCGTATGGCGCGACCTGCATGCCCATACCTTCACCCCTCAGCACGATAACATCCGGCAAGCCTGGGAGTTCCTTTTCACCGGTATCTCCTTGTGTAACCAGATCCTGTATGAATTTTCGCAGGCCACCCTTGATTTTCCGGTCAAAGAGAGCATGATCGCCGAGATACAGACCATGTGTGCCTAGTTCTACTTCAATGCGATGGACCTCTTTGGTAACGTGCCGCTCACCACCGATTTCACCGATACCAGTATCCCCGACCAGAAAAGCCGTGCCGAAATATTTAACTTCGTGGAGACCGAGTTATTGGAGAATGTAGACAAACTGGCCGATTCCCACTCAAAAAACTATAGCCGTGCCACCAAAGCGATGGCCTATACCATACTGGCCAAGATATATCTCAACCACGAGAAGTGGTTTGGTACAGCCCGGTGGCAGGAGACGATCGATATGTGTGACGAGATGACCAAACTGGGAACGCTTGACCTGGAGAGTGATTATTTCGCTAACTTCATCGTCAACAACCAATCTTCCAGAGAGACTATTTTTGCCATTGTGTATGACAAAGTATATGCGAGCGGAGGATCCAATGGCTGGGACCGGAAATTCCGTTTCCACCAGCTTACCCTGCACGGCCTGAGCCAGGAGACATTCGGTATCATCGACGGTACCTGGAATGGATTCTGCACTAGCCAGAGCTTTTTCGAGACCTTCGACCTTACGGGTGACGCCCGTAGCAACATGTGGCTCTATGACCCCCAATACGATGCTACCGGACAGCCGTTGATGCTCGGTTCCAGCCAGCTCAATTACACCCCACACGTTACCTCCCTGTACGATGCTGCCAATCCTGCCCTTGCTAATGAAGGGATTCGTTTTGCCAAATACGAATATGAATACGGGCTTAACGGCGAATGTATGAGTAACGATTTTGTCGTATACCGGTATGCCGACATCCTGATGATGAAAGGCGAAGCACTGGTGCGTCAGGGCAGGACAGCGGAGGCTTTACCTTTGTTCAACGCAGTGAGGGAACGTACCGGATTACCCCTCTATGTGGCAGCCGATCTCACACTCGATGAAATATATGCCGAACAGGGACGTGAATTTGTCTGGGAAGGCTCCCGCCGCCAGGACATGATACGGTTTGGCAAATGGACAGCTGCACGCGATTTCAAAGAGGCCGAAGCAGATAACCATACCGAATTATTCCCCATTCCGGCCCGTGTAATGACCAATAACGATAAACTCGTCCAGAACGACGGATATACAAATTAAGTAACACTCTTATATGAAACAACAGAAAATATTAGTAGTAGGGAGTTCGAATACCGACATGGTGATCAAGACCGATCACCTCCCCAGCCCGGGAGAGACGGTGATCGGCGGGTAGTTCTTTATGAATCCCGGTGAAAAAGAAGCCAACCAGGCTGTGGCCATCGCCCGCCTGGGAGGGAACATTACCTTCGTCTGCAAAACAGGCAGCGATATCTTCGGCCACCAGGCTCACCAGCTTTTTGAAGAAGAGGGTATCAATACATCCTTTGTACTCTCCGATTTCAAAAATCCATCCGGTGTAGCCCTGATCACAGTCGATTCCAGGGCAGAGAACTGCATTGCGGTAGCCTCGGGAGCCAATATGCAACTCTTACCGGCCGATCTGCAACGAGCCAGGGAGGCTATCGAAGAGGCAGATGCCATTTTGATGCAGCTGGAGATCCCGATCGAGACCGTAGAGTATGTAGCCCATACCGCCAATGCCCAGGGTAAAAAGGTTGTTTTAAACCCCGCTCTCGCACAACCCTTGTCTGAGGATCTTCTCCGGGATCTCTACCTCATCACCCCCAATGAAACAGAGGCAGAGATGATCTCCGGGATCTCCATTACCGACGACGAGTCCGCTATCCTTGCGGCCCGTAAGATCTCCGCCCTGGGAGTAGATAATGTAGTTATCACCTTAGGAGCCCGCGGAGCTCTGGTCTATAATCAGGAAATATGTCGGTTTGTAGATGGTTATAAGGTGAAAGCGATCGATACCACAGCCGCAGGAGATATCTTTAATGGAGCCTTACTGGTCGGTTTGATGGAGAACCGTTCCCTGATCGATTCGGTCCGTTTTGCCTGTAAAACCAGTGCGATTGCCGTCACCCGTGTAGGGGCTCAATCTTCCGCCCCTTACCGGAATGAAGTAGATGTGTTTGATCAATAAAAATAGAAATATGAAAAAGAGTATTTTATTACTTACAATATGTTTATGTATGTCCATCCTTACCTCTTGTGCCCAACAAGCTTCCGGTACAAAGAGCGCGATCCCCGCAGAGTTCACGATCACCAAAGAGCGGCTTATGGACAAAATAAAAGGAGGCTGGGCCGGACAAACCATCGGTTGTACGTATGGCGGCCCTACAGAATTCAGGTACAACGGTACCATAATCCAGGATTATGTCCCCATCAAATGGCCCGATGGCTATATCAAATGGTATTTCAACGAGTTCCCGGGACTTTACGACGATGTATATATGGACCTTACCTTTGTCGAGGTATTCGACCGGTTGGGGATTGATGCCCCGCAGACTCGCTGGCGATGGCCTTTGCCAATGCCGAATATGTACTCTGGCACGCCAACCAGGCAGCCCGCTATAATATCCTTAATGGTATCATGCCCCCCAGTCGGGACATTGGCTGAATAATCCCCATGCCGACGACCTTAATTTCCAGATCGAAGCAGACTTTGCGGGACTCATGTCCCCGGGGATGGTGAATGCCGCTTCCGAATTCTCTGACCGTGTAGGACACATTATAAATTACGGGGATGGATGGTACGGTGGCGTTTATGTAGCCGCTATGTATGCTCTCGCTTTCATTTCGGATGATATTGAGTTTATCGTAACCGAAGCGTTAAAGACCATTCCCAGGCAAAGTACCTATTATCAATGTATGAGCGATGTGATCTCGTGGTACAAAAAGTATCCCGATGACTGGAAGATGAACTGGTTTGAATGCGAAAAGAAATGGAGCTCTGATATAGGATGTCCAGACGGTGTATTTGTACCCTTCAACATTGATGCCGTGATCAACAGTGCCTACATCCTCATCGGTTTGTTTTACGGGCAGGGAGATTTTTACAAAACGATCGATATAGCGACCCGCTGCGGAGCCGACTCCGATTGTAATCCGGCCTCTGCCGGTGGTATCTTAGGGACTCTCCTGGGCTACAGCAACATTCCCGAATACTGGATGAAGAACCTGCGTGAAGTAGAAGATATAGACTTTGCCTATACTACCATCTCCCTGAACCGTACGTATGAAATGAGTTTCGACCAGGCCCTTCAGGTGATCGAACGCTACGGCGGTAAAGTAGAGGGAGAGCGTGTAACCATTGCCTGCCAGCAACCCGAGACCGTGCGTTATGAAAAATCATTTGAAGGATTGTATCCGGTAGACTTGCAGGAGATCCGTAAAAAGATCCATGAATTTGAATCCTTTACCTTCGAAGGCACCGGCGTTGTCTTCAAAGGGAACATAAGCAGTAAGAACGAAGAGTATGTAGCATTGGTCGAAATGTACATCGACGGTGAGTTAGTCGAAACAGCCCAATTACCCGCTCTGTACCGGACTCGCCGGCACGAACTCTTCTGGAAATACCAGCTTCCCAAAGGTGAACACACTGTAACATTCAAGTGGCTCAATCCCACTCCCGAAGCCTCCGTTAATTTCTGCGATGTGCTTATCTATTCGGATGCTCCTGTTGTATATCACAATCAACCACACTAAAACCCTATCACTATGTTTATAGTTAACAGTTATTCGTTGGCCATCCTGTTCTGTTTCATCACCATGCTCTGCTGGGGATCGTGGGGGAACACACAAAAACTAGCTGCCAAAACCTGGAGATACGAATTATTCTACTGGGATTATGTAGTTGGGGTGCTTTTATTCTCTGTGATCTCGGCATTCACCCTGGGAAGTATAGGTACAGAAGGACGTCCTTTCCTTCAGGACCTCGCCCAGGCCGACTCCTCCAACCTCTGGAGTGCTGCCATAGGGGGTGTTATCTTTAATGCTTCCAATATCTTACTATCAGCTGCCATTACGCTCTGTAGAATGTCGGTCGCCTTTCCGGTAGGGGTGAGGCTCGCCCTCGTATTGGGAGTACTGGTCAACTATTTCAATGCTGCCAAAGGAGATCCCCTCTACATCTTTGTAGGAGTTGCTTTTATTGTAGTAGCTATTTTGCTCAACGCCCTTGCTTACAAGAAAGCACAGACCGATAAAAAGAAACTCACCTCCAAAGGTATATTCATCGCCATTGCTGCCGGGGTGATCATGGCCTTCTTCTACCGTTTTGTGGCTGCCTCTATGGACCTCACCAGTTTTGCCCATTCGCAGGCAGGGAAATTAACTCCTTACACGGCTGTGTTTATCTTTTCCGTAGGTGTCTTTGTGAGCAATTTTGTTTTCAACACTATTGCCATGAAACGTCCGGTTGAAGGTAACCCGGTCAGTATCCTTGCCTATTTCAAAGGCAATTTCAAAACCCATCTGGTAGGCATTGTCGGTGGTATGATCTGGTGTGTGGGGCAATCCTTCAGTATGATCGCTTCCGAAAAAAGCCGGTGCAGCCATCTCCTATGGATTAGGACAAGGTGCCACCCTCGTTTCCGCTTTATGGGGTATTCTGATCTGGAAGGAATTTAAAGGGGCTCCCAAAGTATCCAACCGGCTCAATTGGGGCATGTTCATTCTGTTTGTTATCGGATTGGGATTACTTATTTATGCGGGAGCGTAGTGAGTTGATCTTTCATGGAGTAAGTCCTTTCATAGACAGACAGAGATTGAATGTATCAGAGGTATGTAATCCTCAGTATTAAATCCCTGGAAGGGATCCATCAATAGCCCGGGGTAGAGCGGAGCGACACCCCGGGATAGGATCATCTTTCTATAACGAACCTTGAAAAGGTTCCACATACTTTTGATATATCC
>JAJPZL010000453.1 GCA_021204375.1 Bacteroides sp. | reverse complement strand
CCCCCCCCCACCCGTCCGTTAGCACCGTTATACTGGAGGTTATACACACGGCTCTTATCTCCAAAGTAGGTAAATGCTTCACTACTGAGTACATTCACAGCCTCTGTCCAGAGAGTAAGACCTTTGGCCAATTGTACAGAATCGTTAAGATCTAACTGCCAGCGTTCGTCTCTCCAGATGTCCCGGTCTTCATCCGATCCAAGTGCCATGATATAAGCTCCGTTATAGTTCATAGCTGCCTGAAGGGTAAAACGTTTTACTGAATAGGCCAGTGCAAAGTTTGCTGTATGTTTAGCCTGTCCGGGAAGACGCATACTACCTCTATCCTCTTCCGTAACAGCGTTGGAATGAATGTAGGTATAGTTACTGGTAAAAAGCAGGTTCTTCAAAAATCCCGGAAGGAAAGAGAGGTTGCTGTTCAGGGTTACTTCCGCTCCATATAATTTAGCGGCATCTCCATTTTTAGTCTGTATCAGTTGCCATCCGTCATACGAACTGGAAGAGTCGTGTACAATACCCTAGTTCACATACTGGAACTGATTGATATGTTTAAAGAAGAAACCTCCGGAAAGAAGACCTACGTTGAAGAGATATTGTTCAAACAACAGGTCTATATTATGAGCATAAGCCGGCTTCAGATCGGGATTACCAATATTTACCCGCTGGGTTTCCTGCGCCACATCCTGTTTGGGAACTAGTTCGCTGATATTGGGCCGTGAATATCCGGTGGTATAAGCCAGACGGAAAACAGAACGATCTATTAAATCATATTTGAACTGGATATTAGGTAACACTTTTATATAGTTCTGGCTCTCTTTGACAGGAGTAAGATGATAGTCATTAAAATTATCTTCATCCCCGTTCTGAACAGGTGTGTCCGGATTTACGAATCTCTCAATCTCATTCGCTTTGTAGGTCACGTTGGTAGCTTCTATACGGGCACCTGCGAGGAACATCAGCTTTTCAAACTGGATCTTATTCATAATATAACCGGATGTTACATTTTCATGAGCATTGTAAAAGTAAGCATCCCGAGCCACATTGGAGGTATATTCATTCAATACAATATCCCCGCTGTTGGCGCTGTTATTCATATAGGCCTGCACTTTAGAAGCATCCGGTGCTATACCAAAACCAAGGTGATTATTCAAAAAGTTACCGGATAACTGCTCTTTGTAGAGCATATTGGTAAGCCAGTTATTATCACTGGCATTGATATCGTAATTCCATACATCACCAGGCACATATCCCCGGTTCTGCATAAATTTAGCCTTGGCATCAAACGAAAGTATAGAAGCATTATTACCAATGAAATAGTTTTTGGAAGCATTGGCTCTTACAGTAAAATTATTTCCACGGGTCTCATGGTTCCAGTTCTCCACATTGTAGAAATTATAACGGGATACAGCATCCAGTGCCGGAACCCCCTCACCAGGCTGGTAAATATAGCTGGCATTGAGATACTTTTCAACAGCCGGTATAACTCCAATTACGTCGGAGGAAGGAATACTAATACCACCTGTAGTTCTGTCGGCACGCCAGTCGGGAGTACGGAATCCATACATACTACTTTCATAACTTCTACTGGATTTGGTATAAAAAACACCTCCGTCCACTTTCCAGCTATCAATGGTAGACTCTCCGTCAAGGTTGATATTGATATTCCGTACTGTTTCCAGTGAAGTAGTTACCTAGGAATATTTTGCATACGTTTGGAACCGATACTGCCATCTTCCATCAGGAAATAACTTCCGTTATCGCGAAAACGGGTCCGGTTGCGGTAACGATCTCCATCCTCTTCCCGTTGGTTATAAATAGTACTGAGAATAAACTTGGTGTTCTGGTTGGGAGCCCAGTCTAGTGTCAGAGCACCGCCGTGACGCTTTGTAGTAAGCATCTGGTACCGGTAACGGAAGTCGGTAGGCATATAGGCTGCTTCATCTATTACCTCTCCGGTAACATAATCCGTCAGTTTAGCCGGTTCCCAGGCCTGAGCTTCCAGACGGTCATATCCGATATGTTCTGTCAGGTAACTATAATTAAACCGTAACCCTAATACTCCACCCTGATTTTTATCGGTAGCAAAGTATCGTTGTGCATAACTACCCTTTACATTATAATTCATATCGTTACGCAGGAAGTTACAACCGGTTCCCAGATCAAGTGTAAATTTTGGATTGAGTGAACGGGCGGTTCCCGTACGCATATTGATCACTCCGGCAATGGCATCTCCATCGTTGGAAGGTAACAGCGTTTTCTGTACCTCCATGGAAGAGAGAATATTCGAAGGGATCACATCCAGTGACTCGTTTCTCTTTCCACCCTCCTGGCTACTCATAACCTGTTCACTGTTCACATTGATACTGGTAAAGTTGGCAGGAGTTCCCCGGAGCTGTACCTCTTTTCCGTCGGAAGTTACCCCACTGAGGCGGCGAAGGGCATCCGACACATTCAGGTCGGGAAAACGTCCCATCTGGTCTGCCGAAACAACCTGCATCATATTATCAGCGACTTTCTGCTGGTTAAGGACACGTTACTGGCCGTCCACAGCCGCAGAGATCACGATATCTCCCAATGCAATAGCAGATTGTGAGAGTACAAAATCGGCCGTAGTAGTACCTCCATTGGTTATGGTAAATTCCCGGGTCACCGGCTCATACCCCAGATAGTTCACCACAATATCCACCGTACCGGCAGGAATCCCCTGTACTATATAAGAGCCGTTCAGGTCGGTAGCACTACCCAGCGTAGTACCTTTTACCATCACAGCAGCACCGGGCAATACCTCGCCCGTTTCATCTTTTACGGTTCCCCACAAATTCCCTTTCCCCTGAGCATAGGCCACCAACGGCAATAAGAAGGCGACCATGACTAAAAAATTACGATAAATGTTTTTCATGATTGTAACGTTTTTAAATTATAAGATTCGGCTGGCTGCTTCCTTGTCAAGGAAGAGCGTTGCATGGGGATGAGTTCGTAAGACAGAAGCCGGACAGACTTCGGAAACACTTCCATAAAACGTCTCATAAACAGCATCCGCTTTACTGGCAGTAGGAACAATACATATTACTTTTTTACAGGACATAAGGGCCGGTATGGTTAGCGTAAGAGCACTTTCAGGAACCTGCTCCAACGACTCAAACTCTCCATCGTTCACCTGCTGCTGGCGACAGACCCTATCCAGAGTAGTTTCTCTTACCCAGGCAGATTCTGTAAACTTAGCCTCGTGAGGATCGTTAAAGGCTACATGCCCGTTCTCACAGATCCCTATACTGACTATATCGAGGGGGCTTTCTCTGAGCAGAGCTTCATACCTGCTGCATTCGGCAGTTACATCCTCAGCACCGGAATTCACATAATGTACCCGCTCAAAAGGTTTTTTCGAAAAAATAGCCTTGCGAAGAAAGTTCCCGAAGTTCTGAGGGGCCTCTTTCCTCAGCCCCATATACTCATCTATATGAAAAGCGGTAATACGGGTAAAGTCGATCTCCTGGTCTGTGACAAGTGCTGTCAGAAAATCATCCTGTGAATGGGCAGCAGCAAATATGCTCCTTATCTTTTGTTGTTCTGCCAGCAGCCCGGTAATATATTGTTTATAGAGTTCATAGGCTGCTATTCCCATCTCCCGGCGGGTTTCATAGACCCGTACCCTGAGGGAGTCTACCTGAATAGTTTTTATTTCATTTTTCATACGTATTAATAGTTTAGTTATTAAATCTGAGATTATAATAGGCAGCCATAAAGCGAAGCCCGAAAGAGGTGCCTACATCCCGTTGGGTAAGCCACACTTCTCCTTTACGATGGTGCATCCGGGTATTGACCACCGCTCCGCGCAGATTAGGATCAGGATGATCCATGGCATACTGGTTTTTCAATATCCAGGCAATGCTCTTTTCATAATGAGGAATAAACTCATCGTATCCATACTCAGCCAGCCTGATCCAGAGAATACCGGCAAAAGCTATAGCCGAACCATATACGGAGCCTTTATCAGAGGGTTTACCATCTGTATAGTTATCGTAGTACAGGGTACCATCCGCCCGTTGGGCCTTTGCATAAGTGCGGGCGGTTTTAGCAGCTGCCTCGAGGTATTTTTTATCTCCCGTCAGTTCGTAGGCTTCCAGCAACGACTCGGCATACCAGAGATTAAAACGTGGATGGAAAGAGGAGACCTTTTTATGGTTAGGCATATAATCCATCCAGATCCCATCTTTATTCTGTTTTTCGATCAGGGAGTTACACAACAGAAGGTGAGCCTCTTTAAAACGTTCCTCCTTGGTAAAGAGATAGGCATCCTTGAAAGGAGAACCTTCCGTATTGGGTCGGGAGACATCTTCCAGACTTTGGATCTCCTTGTCCCAATGGAACGGACTATCCTGTTTCAGGATCTCTCCCGTAGCCAGATCAACCAGATCATAACAAACTCCCTCTTCAGGATAGTACATATTCTCCAGCATCCGGGTAGCAGCCCCGGTAGCTACCCGGGCATACTTCTGATCGCCTGTTACCCGACTCAGTTCATAGATACCGTGGGTACCGTCACTGATGGTAGCAAATACGATCTGGTTGTTCCCTACTACATCACCGTGGGTAGCAGCCACCATCCCTTTTAATTTAGGATGATCTTTAATCTCCATGCCGATCCACCAATCCCCAGCTCTCCTTGCAGCTGCCAGAGCGGTTTCATTCCGAGTAATTTCATACACATCTACCAGTCCGAGTATGATCTGTCCGGTATGCCAGGGCTCTTCATAGGGAAACCATTCTCCCCGGACAAGGTTATAATCACACCGTGATTTCCCCTCCTCATCCAGCAGTATATTGACTGCATAGTCGGTACACTCATTCATTGCCTTGAGCAACTCATTCCTGATAGGAGAAGATTGTGCCTGGGTACAACTGGTACTGACAGTTATCAGGGTCATTAATAAAATAAGATACTTATTCATACATATTGGTTTTATAGATTAATACAGGTAATATTTTGTTTATGCGATTTAACAACCTTGCCATCAATCCGGAAGGAGAATTTCCACTCATTCACTAATTACCTGGATTTAAGAATAAGCCGGTTGGGGCCTGGTTTTAACGACACGATCCATCGATATTTATCAGCCAGGAACTCATTCTCTTTACCGGTTCTGCCTACCTGCTCCCCGTTACAGAAAAGCAGGTTCTCCCCACTGGCGCCAAAGAGGATCTCTATTTCAGTCTCTTCTTCTGCATACAGAACTGCGGTAGCATAAGCAATTCCGTTATTAACCGAAGACCAGGCCCGGTTAAAGTCCATCACGAATCCGTTCTCAGAGAGATACCGGGTCCATTTATACTCCTGTCCTGCATAGGTAAATCGTTCTCCCGGAATGGGATCAGCCTGTGCTTCTCCTCCGGCATAGGCCAGGTAGGCTTCATGCAGCTCACCGTTCTCAAAACTTCCGCAAAAAAGCCAACATGGAAAATAGTTGCTGTTTACCTCTCTTACTTCGAGGCCGGTATTCTCTATAGCGTCCGGCACTTCCCCCCCGATCGATTGTATCGATACTTTCCACCAGCACTGCTTTTACTCTCTTGATCTGAGCCAACTTCTACTGATAAAGTTCGAGACCTCTTATGAGAGAGTAGGATTGATTTTCAGATAACCAGATCCCGGTAAACTGATTTCTCAGCCAGAGAGTAAGTTCTTCCAACCGGTTGACCTCAGTAACAGCCTGTAATAACCGGGAACGGGCCTGGTGTTTTTCTGTTCGGGCTACCCGGAGAGCCTCTTTATAAGAGTTGGAGACATAACTAAGTATTTCCCGGCTTTCCACAATAAACTGATACTGTTTAACGGCATACAACAATGCTTTTATTTCAGGATGCTCCCGGTCTGTCTCAATTCCGGAAGCGGCCTTTAATACATCATTCAGGATAATACGTGCTTTTTCTATCTCTTCTTTATTGATATTCAAGTATTTTCCGGGTTCCGGAGTAAAACCCTCATAGAAAATACGGTCATTCATTTCGTACGTAATCCCTATCTCACCAAATTTCATCAATGCATCCAGCGTACGAAGAAAAGCAGGTTCCTCTTTTCCGAAACGCATCGTGCAATAACGTTTTTCGAATGAGAAGCGATCTGTACTACGGGTAGCGTTCCAGCTATGCTCAGCAGCCAAAGCCACTCCATACAGGGTTGAAATAAAATTATGGAAAGAAGAGTCGTCTCAGGCGGTATAAATTACTCCCAAAGCACCGGACCTGTACCCATCGGTAATAAATTGTATATTCTCCCGGGTCATATTCAGATCCGGAAAGAGACGGTTGGAGTTAAGTATACCCGGACATACTATAAAACGGCTTTTTCTCTCCCGGAAAGGTTTCAGCCAGGGTTCGTAATCAGTACCTCCGTAATTCCAGGTGAGGTAAACAATATCCCGGGGAAGCCGATCCATAAGATGCGGATACTTCATGATCATATCTCCCCACATTATGATCTTTTTTCCTTTCGCTCCCAGGGTTTGATGCAAAAAGAGAATATGGTCTGCAAAGAAACGGTCTGCACCGATCTCTGCCACCTGTACAGCCGATTTGTCTTTACCCAGATCCCACACTTCGTCACAATTAATATTGAAATAATCCGAAGAAAAAGCATCCGCCAGTTCTCCCAGTATAGTTTGTAAAAAGTTACGGGCATCCGGGTTCAGAGGAGCGATCATGGAAGGAGTATCTCCCAGAGAAGCATAGTTTTCTACAGCAAGAATATTTTCAAAATGTCCGAAACATTGAAAACCCCCTATTACCTCCATCTGATACTCCCGGGCATAGGTACAGATCTCCCGTATATCTTCCACGGTAAACTTACCGTTCACCGGTGCAGAATCAGGATAGGATACAGGCTGTACCACATGTTCTATATAAAAAGTGAGACCGTTGTATTTCATCTCCGATAAGTGACGGATCTGTTCTTTGACAAATTCTACGGTAGAGATCGACCCCCGGCTGATATCATCAAAGAAGATACGGCTGGAGAAATCCGACCAGTCTACCACCTTTATATCCGCCACAGTATAGCCACTCCGAAGAAGTTGCTTGATACTTTGTAATCCGTACAAGATACCGGTATCACTACCTGCAATAACCCGATACCCTCTTTGCCCACCTGCTATAATATATCCTTCTGCTCCTATTTTCTCTGCCAGCTTTTCATCCAGTCCCAACGCCTTTAAAACGTTTCTGAGGGCTTTTACAGAAGTCATCTTTTCACAATTTACCTCTAAAGCAGCTCCGGAAGCAGGAACAACCAACTGGTCAAACTCGGAAACAATAGCTTTATACAAAGAGGGATCGATGCCTTTCCACCCGAAAGTCAGTTTTCCGCAGGCAATCTTCTCCGGAGAGGTTTTTCCCACAACAGCTACCTTCGGTAACGGAAGGATAGGTATATCTGCGCTTTGCCCCAAGAGAGAGACTCCCCCCGGAAAAAGCAGACAGATCATGCTCCACTTCTTTATATTTTCCTTAATACTGAACAT
The DNA here is from genome assembly GCA_021204375.1 of Bacteroides sp. Classification (GTDB taxonomy): domain Bacteria; phylum Bacteroidota; class Bacteroidia; order Bacteroidales; family Bacteroidaceae; genus Bacteroides. Next base: position 3,621 of record JAJPZL010000453.1, on the reverse strand, counting down.
TCTCACTGTTTTTTACCATTACTTTTTCTCCTCCCTGGCTACCACTAAGGGTAATATCTCGTATAAAGCCGTTTACCACATCATCACACATGATAGTGGCACGTCCATCCGGGGCAGTCAGTTCAAAATGAGTTCCATACAGGTTAAAGTTCTCTACATGCCGTACATAGAGTCCGTAGGCAGGTAGGATACCGAATATGCTTGATTCCGGGTATTCCTTCTCCAACTCTTCCACCTCCTTGTGAATAAGGGAGGCATCTTCTCCTCCTACGCAGATAAAACGGCTGTTGGCCAATGTCAGACCCTGAATTTTTCCGGAAGGAATTCCTGTAACGGAACACCCTATAGGCGAAGAAGCGACCGCTGTGATATTAGAAAGAATAATATCCTTCATACTACCCACAGAAGGTTCAGGGGCTTCTGCATAATGTTTTCTGGCCCGGTGCCCTAACCGGACAAAGAGCGGTACCCGCTGTCCGTCAATGACCAGGTTATTGATATTGATATTCTCCATAATACCTCCGTCCACAATTTCCAGCGCCAGTCCGCAGATGCCTTCGGGAGCTCCGGAAATAACCTCTTTGACAGCCGATTTACGGATAATACAATTGGTAATGGTCACATTCCGGAATCCTGCCGTAGTTTCTGTCCCGAACTTAAGGGCATTGCAGTGACTGCTTAAAATAGAGTTGGAGATAACAATGTTCTCACTAATACGATCGCAGGTACTTTTAAGGGTGATCCCATCATCATCCGCATCCCCTATTACACCGGTGATCACTACATCCCGGCAACCGTCAATATCAATCATATCATTGTTATTGTTAGCATGATTAAAGATCCGGATGTTCTCAATCCGAAGGTTGTCACAACGGATGTACGACTGCATCCACATGGCAGAACTGCGAAGTTCTACCCCTTTTACCGTTACCTGGTTACAATCGGCTACCCAGAGCAAGTAAGGACGATTGTGGTATTTGTCCGGTTTTTTACGGGTCGTCATCGGAAAAGCATCTCCCCGTCCATCAATAGTACCCTCTCCCTCAATAGAGATATTTTCTACATTGTGTGCTATAATAAGGGCCTGGCTTATCCAGGTATCGCTCCAGAAACGGAAATCGACCTTATTATGCGGATAATCCGCCAGATCAGTCGATCCCGTCAGGCGGGCGTTACGCTCTATAACCAGTGAAGTATTGCTTTTGAGATAAAGCGTTCCCGTAACATAGTTACCCTGAGAAATAAGTACCCGGCCACCCAGCTTTGCACACTCATCAATGGCCTGCTGAATAGCTTCCGTATTGACACGGTCCCCATCTCCTACTGCCCCGAAATCACGTACATCGTAATCAGCAGCAAAACTCTTCAGGGAGATAAGCCCTGCCATCCATAAGCATTTAATAAATTCATAGTATTCCAGTTTTTCTTCTATTAGTTGTGCAGTATATAAAAAAGCGTTGTCCAGATCAGTAATATGACTCTCCTCTCCTCCTACATCTACCGCAATGTTACCCTTGAAACCGATCCTTTTCAGAGTAGCGAAAAAATCATCCCAGGCTATTTTGCCTTTTTCCGGAGGTTGGTGTTCTATACACTCTCCACCGGTATCAGAAAGATGGATATAATCCAGCTCCCCGGCCAGCTCCCGGAGAGCAGTCCGGAGATTCTCCCGCATAAAGAACTGATTGGCCGTATCCAGACAAAACTTCAGGTTCGCTCTTCCCAGTTCCCGTTTTAAGAGCAGATAGGCATCCGTGGTATCGGTAAGCACTCCCATGCAGGGATGCAGGTAGTAATCCAGCCCGAAAGAAGAAGTAATATCATACACCTCATCCATACACTTTATTACCCAATCCCACCACTGACCTTACACAAGTCCATCGGGAATATGAGCGTACCTGAGTACCCCGGGCGTATAGTGACGGTGGATCTCCATATCCTCCGGAAAGAGATAAGGCAGCAGAGGTCCATTATCCAGAACTCCCTTTGCATCCAGGTAACAAGCTGTTTCACATCCTTTCCGGAAAAGCTCCATTGTGTGCCTGACAACACTCTTTTCCCCGGAAGTAAGGCCGGGTAATACAGTACAAAAAACAGGTACTTTCAGGTCATACTCTTCCAGGACATTCCCGATAGAAAAACGCTTTTCATATACCTGTGTCAGATGCTCTCCTCCGATCCCCTCCAGTTCCACAGAACGGAAGCCCAGCTCTGCCATCTCCCGGATATACTCTTCCATCTCCCGGGCAGGGGGTGGATAGCCATACCGGGTGATCGGATAGAGAAAAGCACAGGTAATATGTGGATCTATACTCTTTTTTATAGCTTTATGATTGAATAATTTCCACTATCACGACAATGGATACGATCACTGTAAAAAGGAAAGTAATTCCATAGATAATATTCTCTTTCCAGGTAGCCCTGTAACGGCTCATGATCTCTTTCCGGTTCAGGAGAATGATCATAAGAATAAGTATAACAGGCGTAGAAATAATGGCCAGAGATTGAGAAAGAATCATCACAAAAACAGGACGTCCGCCAAATAACGGAACGATCAAACCACACAGAAGCACTCCCAGCGCAAAAAGACGAGCCCACTTTTTAGTAAGATCCCTCTCAATTCCCAGATAATCGCTCAGTAATCACGGACCCAATACAATAATGGGGAAAAGAGAAGAGATTCCGGCACACACAATACCTGCCACAAAAAGAGAAACAGCTAATTGTCCGGCCAATGGTTCCATCAGCTTCACCATATCAATGGCATTATCCACTTCAATGCCCAGCGGGAACATCGTACCTGCCGCACAGGCCATAACGGCAAAACTCGGGAAGAACATGATAGAAACAGAAACAGCCGCGTCCCGCTTCTGGATCTTCATATCTCTTATACCCCAGCCCTTTTCACTGAACAGTATGGAGCGTACCACATACAAAACTCCCCCCATCGTAGTTCCTACCATACCTGTCACGATCAGAAAGGCATTCGGCTTATTAGGAATGGTAGGAATAAGTCCTTTCATTATATCAGCCGGAGCCGGCATTACTACAAACATGGTGATCAGGAAACAGAGGCCCATAATAAAAACAAACAGGCTGAGTATCTTCTCAAAAAAGCCCTGTTTCCCCTGCCAGAAAATATAATAAAGGATCATACTGATAATAATTGTGACCCATACCATACTGAATCCTTCTCCACTGCCGGTCAAAGGACGGGACCACTCCTGAATAACCTGGGCTACTAATCCCATTACTCCCATACAGGAAACTGTCTCACTGATCACCAGGGAGAAAAAGATAAAAAGAGTAATCGCTTTTCCAAAATGTCTTTTATACTCTCCAAGAGCCGTCTGCCCTGTTACCAGCGTAAAGCGCGAAAATGCAATAACCATTACATAGGTAAATAGACAGGAAAGAGCTAATGCTCAGGTAAGAGCTATCCCATAGGAAGCTCCGGCAGAGGCCATCGTGGTGATGCTCCCCGTTCCTATATTATAACCAACCAGAAAAATTCCGGGGGTAATGGTTGCCCAGAAAAGACCAAGTTTTTTGAGAATATTTTTCATAAATAATATGTGTTTATCAGACAACCGTGTTACCGTGCATTAAACAATTAAAAGT
>JAJPZL010000138.1:6367-11144 GCA_021204375.1 Bacteroides sp. | reverse complement strand
ATTTAAATCTTCTCATACTTTACTTATTCCATTTTTGTTGTATATCGGGAAGCGCTGTCCAATCCTTACCGATATAATCTTTGGCTGCATCCACAGCGATCAGTACCTGGTCGTTCCCGCTGATATAACCACTGTCGTGCTGAAAGGTAGTAACTTTATTATCGAACTCACCGATATACTCCAGCTTACCATCTTTAGCACTATACCACCATACATTCTTTTTCGCACCGCTGATCTTACCCAGGTCAATCTCCATCGAACGACCTGTATAATTATACACCATCAGGTAATCATTACCCCGGGTAGCAATAGCCCGGTCGTAACGCTCCCCGTTCACTCCGGCAATTACCGACTGGTCAGGTACACGTTCAAAGAACGGGAAAGCCAGCATCAGGTTTTTCAGGTAGTACATCTGGCTGAAACCCGGATCTTTCATTGCATCGTACCAGGTCTGGATAGCACCGAAACTGGCCAGTACACCCGGCTTCAGGAACTGCATAATAGAATTATGTCCGTATGTATGCCCGAAAGAACCTGCAAAAACCGACCAGTAAGCATACCGGCGTACATCCGCATTGTTCCAGCGCACTTCATTCACATCGTGCAATCCGTGCGGTATATCTTCGTAGATCGGCTCCCCGTCAATCACCGGTTTCATCGGTTGCATAGCCAGGCTACGCTCCACAAAACGCCAGTTATCCTCTTCGGTGTTCTCCTCAATCGGATAATCTCCATCTCCCTTACGCTGTCCGTACCGTCTGTGGCCACTCTGGAACATATTGAAATCCAGCCAGTGTGCATCGTTAAACCAGGTAGCCGATGTAGTTCTTCCACGGGGGTGGAAAGTCATCAGGTGATCTTTATCGATCCCGCGGATCGTCTCAGCCAATGCCAGCCAGACATCGGTCTTTACATCTCCCCGGATATCACCGCCGATCATCCAGATAATATTCGGTCTGTCTTTATAACGCTCGGCCAGGAACTTACCATACGCCTGCGCCTCTTTTACATCCATTTTTCCTTCATCCACCGGCGTACCCCAGATACAGACCATTCCGATATAGATCCCTTTTCTTTCGGCTGTCTCCACAATGTAATCCAGGTGATCCCAATAGCCGTATACTCCCTTCCGGTCAATGTTCTTAAAATTAAAACCATCGATCATCGAAGCCTGGCCGTAAAAATTCATAGAGGGTACATTGTTCAGGGTCTGTATTTGCACCACATTGTATCCTTTCTGCCTGCAATGCTCCAGGTAATAGGCAGCTTCATCGCGGTCGGCCCGTTGAGGCAATAACCATCCGGTCTCTCCGGTCCAAAAGAAAGGAACCCCGTTCTCATGTTTCAGGTAGCGTCCCTCTTCGGAGACAACCAGCTTTCCATTCTTCCAGGGAATATAGGTTTTCGCTTTCTCTCCCTGGGCATAAATGCCTGCTGAGAGTAAAAGTGTTACAGCAAATATAGCCAAAAATTTTGTACTTTTCATATAATCAATTGTTTATTCTGTTCTCAACTTTGTGTCAGATCCTTATTTTCCCACAATTACATACTCACCACCGGCCACTGTTTCCAGGTCGTAGAGGTAGCTCTTTTTCAATTCTACCGGGTTCAGTTTTGCCTCTTTGTTGATCAAAGCTTTCGGTACATCCGGTACTTCATACAGCGGATTAGGATTTTCACCATTCGCTACCTTCAGGCCACTACCCGAAAGCTGGTTCTGCGAACGCAGCCGGCAGTTACCCCCATTCTTCGAACGAACTACCAGGCGGGATACTTTTCCTTTCTCCCATTTCAGATCCAGTTCAAATCCACCGCGGGCAATAATTCCTTTGATCTCTCCCTCCTGCCAGAGCGAAGGCAAAGCAGGAAGCAGGTAGACAAATCCATCGTAGCTCTGCATCAGCATCTCTACCACACCGGCGGCACAACCAAAGTTACTGTCGATCTGGAAAGGCGGATGCGCATCAAACAGGTTCGGATAGGTTCCTCCCTTTTTCTTCTCGTTCCGTACCAGTGTCAACTGGTCGGTGATCAGTTTATAAGCATGATCCCCATCCAGTAAACGAGCCCAGAGACACACCTTCCATCCCATACTCCAACCGGTAGAGGGGTCTCCACGGGCAATGAGCGAAGTGCGGGCTGCATCAAAGAGTTCCGGTGTGCGGAACGGAGATATCTGGTTACTAGGGAAAAGTCCGTACAGGTGCGATACATGACGGTGATCATCCTTCGGATCGTCCCAATCGAACATCCACTCCTGAAGCTGACCCCAGCTACCCACCTGCATGGGAGGCATCTCTTTCAGACGCGCTTCCAGGCGATCGGCAAATTCCAGATCGGTATCAAACATTCGAGCCATGGTGATCACAGAGTTCCAGAGGTCAAAGATCAGCTGGTTATCCATGGTACATCCTGCAGCCGTCGTTGCCTTACCACCACTACCTGCATGGGTATTCTCCGGAGAGTTACTGGGGCAAACCACTAACCAGTTATGTACCGGCTCATAAACCAGAATATTATCAAAGAAAAGCGCTGCATCCTTCATAATGGGATAGGCTTCCCGCAGGAACTCCACATCCCCTGTATAAAGATAATGTTCCCACAAATGACGGCACAACCAGGCACCTCCCGAAGGCCACATACCCGAAGGAGCCTTATCCAACGGCCCTGTAATACGCCAGATATCGGTGTTATGATGAAGCACCCAGCCATCTACCCCATACATAATACGGGCCGTCTCCTTACCACTGTCACTCACTTCCTGCGTCATCCGCAGCAACGGTTCGTGCAGTTCGGAGAGGTTGGCTACTTCAGCCGGCCAGTAATTCATCTCCACATTGATATTACAGGTATATTTACTATCCCAGGAGGGGAAAAGTTTATCGTTCCAGATCCCCTGTAGGTTAGCAGGTTGCCCCTCGGGCTGGGAAGAGCAGATAAGCAGATAGCGTCCGAACTGGAAGTAAAGCGCTACTAAATGAGCATCGTTGGTTTCTTTAAAACGTTCCACCCGCAGGTCGGTAGTCACATCCTTCATCCGGTTCTCTCCCAGATCCAGGGAGACACGATCCATATAATTTTTAAAGAAAGCTACATGGGCTGCTTTAGATACTTCGTAATCCTTACCTACCGCCTTATCCAGATAAGCCTTCGCACGGGCTTCCTGATCGCCCGAAATATCCTTATAGTTATTGAAGTTCGTAGCAATCGAGACATATACAATGGCCTCATCAGCTCCCTCGATGGTGACCACACCATCCCGGGACTCTACCGTCCCCCCTTTGGCACGGGCCGTCAAACGTCCCTGGAACTCTACTTTTCCTTTCAATCCCTCGTGCCAGGAAGAGACTCCGCTCAGGGATACCTGATCGCCTTCCGTCAGGATCATTATATCCTGATGAGGAGAAGTGAGCACCGCGTTACAGGTAATTTTACCGGGCTGATCGGCCGTTAACCGTACCGTCACCACCTGATCGGTAAAAGAGGTGATCGTTTCCCTGCGATACATTACTCCATCCACCTGATAGGTGACCACAGCGCGGGCCGAGTCAATACTTAACTCCCGGTAATAGTTATCATAGCGGGTATGTCCGGGAAAAGAGATACGCAGGTCACCAAAACTTTGGTAAGGCATCCCCGAATTGGTATTCGACATCACCTTCTGTGTAGCCAGGGTCTGGGCTTCAAGGTATTTTCCCTCAAATACCAGTTCCCGCACTTTGGGAATAAACTCCAGCCCGTTAGGATTGGCATTGTTATTAGGTTGTCCGCCCCAGATGCTCTCTTCATTGAGCTGGATCTGCTCCACACCGGGATTCCCGAATACCATCGCTCCCAGCCTGCTGTTACCAAGCGGCAAAGCTTCTGTCCACACCTGGGCAGGCTTATCGTACCAAAGAATGTATTCTCCGGCAAACAGCATAGTCAGGGAGGCTACCCACAGGCTCCCGGCCACCACCATCTTTTTAATCATACTTCGTATCTTAGTTTTTTAAGATAGACGGATTAAACGAAAAAATGTACTGAGTAGGGCCCATGTCCTGAAAAATAAAGAAAAAAGCAACTGAGGAACAGACTATTTTGTTATATTAGCTGGCACGTAACAAAATAATGAACTAAAAAAAATGGAAGTAAAAATCTTTATAGATAATTACAGGGAAGCTTTTGGCGAATCCACCCCACTCCCGATAGTCTTCTGGTATAGTGATACCCCTGTGTCAGAACTCCAAAAGGTGAATGGATGCTTTTTTAAATGTTTTACGGATGTACGTACAGGGATCACCCGTATCCTCGATGCGGAAACAATTAGCTGCGGCAGCGGTAAACTCTACACCGGTTTTTCAGAGATGCCGGAACGGGTCCCTATATTTGTTTCCCTGAAAGAGAAATACAAGCAGACACCGGAAATGGTGGTAGAGTATGTCCAGGAGCTGGGTATGCCTCTTTCCGGAAAACCTTATCTTACGTTTAGTCGCATCGACCGGATCGATAGTTTCGAAGATAAAGAGGGCTTCTCTTCTTTGCTACCCCGGATGTACTCTCCGGTCTTACAACCTGGGCCTATTTTGATAATAACGACGAGGGAGCCGTATCTTCCATTTTTGGTTCGGGTTGTAGTGCTGTGGTATCACAGGCGGTAACAGAGAATATCCGGAAAGGTCGCAGAACCTTTATCGGAGGATTTGATCTGTCGGTACGTCCTTATCTGGGACCCAACGAACTTACTTTTACCATTCCTATGGTGCGGTTCCGGGAAATGTATGAGACTATGCGGTCG
>JAJPZL010000138.1:0-6357 GCA_021204375.1 Bacteroides sp. | reverse complement strand
ATGCGGTCGAGTTGTTTATATAATACGCATGCTTGGAAGAAAGTAAGGGAGAGGATACTTTTTTCATGATGAAAAAAGGATGGCAAAAAAATCTTTTTTTCTTAGGGTTCACTGTTTTTAGTGGGATTATTGTTTGTTGGGTGGGGTATTTACTTTTCTTTTCCTGGATGAAAAGAAAAGTAACAAAAGAAAAATCACCGGCTGGGAAGCCGGCGACAACAGGATTCTTAATTTTTCAGCTTATTGGAATCCCTGAAGGGGATTTATCAATAACCCAGCGGCCGAGCGAAGCGAATCCCTGGAGAAGGTGGATAATCCCTTCATCCTTCTCTCCGGGAACAAAAATAGTCTACTTAAGTATCTGTATAATAACAAGTTTTTCCAATCCGGGATAGTCCGATAAGAACTGTTCCGTTAGATCCTCATAGAAAGCATATACAGGAACTAATTCCCCCCCGGGGCGATGGCTGGTACAGATCCCTGTAAAACGTATACACCCGATCTTCAAATTCAAACCGGTATCCCAATCTGAATTTTACCTCTTCATCCTGATATACCAGCTTAAATATACCTTCCGTGCGATAGCTGTCGAAGGCATCCTTATGAACATATAAAATACCTGAATCCTTACCGGCATAGGTCAGCCTGTAGCCTCCACGCTCGTTAACCGGAATGGCGCTGAGTGCCTTTTCCCGTAGTTCCTTATGCTGGGCTATAGTCAAATCCTCTCCGGTAATCTCCACATCGTGGCCCACCACCGTCACATATATATCATTATATTCGATCACTACCGGAAAAGTTATTTTTTCTCCCCCTGCATCAGAGACCGTTACAGTCGCTCTACTCACATCCGATAGTTCACACCTGAAATAGCTCTCCATATCCTCATCCATCTTTACCTGGAGAATATCCGATCCGCCACTTACCTCATAGGGTGGAGTACCTCCCTCAATATAGATGCGCGGAGCATAAAAACAGGGATAATACAATGTGAGGACCCCGTCGCGGAGCTCTCCAATGGTAAGAGAAGACTCAGAGCCGGATTCATCATTACTACAACCCCCAAAGAATACAATAAAATCGCAAAGAAGAATAGCGGTCAGCCAATAATTAAGTCGATAGTTCATACAGAATAAGTTTTTATTTAACAAGTAAGATCATACCTGCAAAAATAGACAGATAACCCATATCATTAACAAATCCTATACTTTCGGGTAGTACATATTCCATATCCGGAAATAAAACAGTAATATCGCACCCATGAAAAAACGACATTTTATACAATCTCATCCGTTACACGATTATCCGGAAGAAACAGGGAAAGACTATTCCGGTAAAGACGAATATCTGATCCAGTACCTTCAGGCGATGAAAACCGTGATGGACCTGGATGCCTATATCATAGATTATATAGGTCAGCGGGTATTGTATGCTACCCGGAACAGTATAATCCGCACTCAGTGGGAGCACTCAGGCAGATCGTTAAGTGTAGATCTCTTTGAAGAGCTGATCCTACCGGAAGACCTGGAAAGAATCTCCCGAGTGAACCCGAAAGTCTATGAATTTCTTTACAACCTGCCTGTAAAACGACGGAAAGAAATGTACTTCACACAGGATTTCATGGTGTGGGGAAAGAACCGCAAACCGGTTCTCATCAACCACCGGGGTACCGTACTCGACCTGACAGAGAGCGGTGCGCTCAGGCTTATCCTCTGCATCAACAGCTATCCCACTCACGACCAGCCCGGGAACTCCTATATCAAACTGACCGGCAACCATAAAGTATACGAATATATAGCGGCATCCGGCAAATTCGTGGAGGTCAAAACACAAAAGATCACCTCCAAAGCCTTAGTCGTCCTCGAACTTGCCGGGAGCGGTAAAAGCGAATCCCAAATAGCAGAACGACTCGGCATATCCATCCATACGGTAAAATATCACAAGAAAAAGATATTTGCCCAAACCGGAACTAAGAATACCACAGAGGCCATCCAATGGATGAACAACCAGAAAAAATTATCTAACAGATAAATGGTCCGAAAGTATAGCCTTTTTTTTACAGACCCTTATAAATATATCCAAATTTTATCCCTAATTTTGTTCCACACAGATAACCTATCACTATGGCCAACTGTTCTTTTCTTCAAAAATACCCCTTCCAGGAGTTTACCGAAGCAGAAAAAGAGATCGATTACTCCGAACAGGACAATCATTACATCCGTTGCCTCCAGGCTATGGAAGAGGTGATGGATATAGATGCCTATATTCTGGACTACCGGAAAGAACAAATTATATATATGACCCGGAATTGTTCCCTCCGAAAAGTTCTCCATGGAAAGGATCCAGGGAATGAACTTCTGAGCTATCATCTCTTCAACCAGCTGATACCGGAAGAGGACCTGGAGAAAATCATAACCATCCATTACCTTGCCTACTCTTTCTATTTCGATCTTCCTTTAGAGAGACGCTACCACAGTGCAGAATCACTGGATATCCGCATCAGGGAAAGTAACGGTAGTTATAAGCTGGTAAATCATAAAGTCTCCCTGCTCGATAGGATGGACGACGGACGGCTGAGACTGGGCCTTTGTGTACTCAGTTATCCGACGAGTAAGACACCGGGCCGGTTCTACTTTAAAATGAGTGATACCCATACGGTATATGAATACATTGAAAGATCCCGTAAATTTATTGAGGTAAAAACCCAGCGGCTGACGGTAAAGTCGGGCAAAGTCCTTGAACTTGCCAGTCAGGGTAAAACGGAGAAAGAGATCGCAGACATATTGGGTATATCGGTCAATACCGTAAAATACCACAAACGAACCATCCTGCGCCAACTCAACGTCAGTAATACAGCCGAAGCCGTGCAATGGATGAACAGCCAGAAAAAGCTTAGCGAAGAATAATATACACGGAAGAAAAGGAACAAAATATGATTTAAAGAGGGACAATCTACCTCTTACCCAAATTTTATTTCAATCGCTTCCCCTGCGGATCAAAATTAAAAAGTGCTTTATCAGCCAACAGGATGCAATCCAGCTCTTTGTGATCCTGGATAACCAATAGTTTCTTTATACCGGGCCGGTGAAGTATGGCTGTCAGGATAACCCTGACCGGTTCTGCACTCTGTAATCTTACCGATACAAACAAAATAAAAACTAATACCTGAAAACTCTTTTTGCTCATACTTTATCCTTTTATAGTTCCTTAGAATCTCTATGCTGGCCCATTTTTAATTTCCCCGACTTTTTTGTCATCCTGAATATCGTGAAGGATCTTTTCTTCGTCCGGTAAGATATATAGCGGGATCCTTCACTGGGTTTAGGATGACAAAAACGGGCTCTCACGCCGTCACCGGCTTCACAGCCGACAGTAATATCCGTCTAAAATCAATACCTTTATAAGGCAGGTTCATAAAACTCGATCTCCACAATCCTTAATAAACCTCTGGCATCGGGATCGGTATGGTTCCGGAATAGATTCAGATCCACTTTACGATCTACCTCCACAATACTTTTAAAAGCATCCTCTTCTTTACTCTTTCCAGTAAGCCGGATCATTACATTCTTACCTCTTACCGGTTCAAACCGGATGGTATAATAGCCCAGGTTTTGTTCCGTATGACCACTCCATACCTTTTTCCCCTCCACAAAAATCTCCAGGGGATAGCGGGTGGTTCTCCAACCGGAGAGTTTAACACAGATCTCAGAAAGTGAAGTTTCTCTTTCGAGCGTATAGTCGATCCAGGCCGTAGAGAGTTTTTCATCGTTTTTCCACTCTGTCATTTCATTATCATCGTAGCTCTTTATAGCCTCTTCCTGGTTGGAACCGGCCTTGACGGATCCTACTTCTACGGCATGGCGACTCACTTTATAAGAAGGAGTAGCGAGTGTAGGCCCTTTTTCAAGATAAACAGGCAGAGATTCCGCCTGAAAAGTTTTACTGAGTCCTCCGTTTACCTCTACCGGTTGGGTTTGAAAAGTAAGAGTAGCGGGGATAAGCTTTCCAGAAGTTGCTTTCAGGGTAAGGGTACCTACCTGGGAAGCAGAACGGATAAAGGCTCTGTTGACCCCACACTCTACCGGAAGTTCGGTAGAAAGGATATAGTTATCCGGACTTTGGGCAATCCCTCCGCGCCATTCAGCGGATCCCGTCAGCTCGAACTGTACCAGGTCATTTGCCAGGGGCAGCGGCGTCCCCGTGCATCTACTACTTCAAATTCGATCAGTGCCAGATCGTGTCCGTCGGCCAGCATTCCACCGGGAGCAGTTATAGCAACCATCCGGATGGCTACCGGTTCTCCGGCAGTCTCTAAGGTGTAGGAGCTCACCTCTATTCCTTTTTCATCGTAGCTGATAGCTTTTAACGTACCTGGCTCAAACGGGACCTCTTTAAAGGTGTGCAGGAAGTGGGCTTCCCGCTCTGCTTCTCCCACCGACTTGCCATTGAGCAGGAGTTCAACGGCAGGGGCTGCGGAGACGACATAGATATCTTTAACGGTAGGATCGGGATAACTCCAGTGGCCGATTATGTAAGTTTCATAGTGTTCGGTATCTACCCAACCGTCCCACATTACTTTATGGACCCCATATCCATCTTTAAGGATACGCATGGCATCGACCACTCCACTGCGGCGATAGTTCTCCTCCTCCCCCCCTCCGCATGTGGGTATTGCTGTCGGAGAAGATGATCTTGGCACCTCCGGCATTGACCCGGCGTCCGGTACCGGGACGGGCTTCGTAGTAATCATACCAGCGACGGATATTCTCCAGGGCCAGCCTATCCTGGTTGCGGTTATAGGAGGGTGCGGGTTCATTCCGGTAAGGAGGACCATCTCCTTCCTGGTGGTAAGGATAAGAATACTCATCCCAGTATTTGCGTAGCCCTTCGTCACGCATATATTCATTGGCCCACATGGGTTGTCGGGCACTGTGATTGACATAAAGCATCTCTCCTCCCCACTCGGTATTCTCTACATCCAACATCTCGCGGGAGCCGATAGCCCGTCCTCCGGATGGATCGTACCGGTTGCGGAGGGCTTTCATCTCTGCCATGTGTTCATAGAAAATTCCTTTGTTCCCACATTCATAGAAGAGGATACCCGGATGGTTGCGGTTATAGATAATAGCATCCCGCATCAGTTCCAGGCGGTGTTTCCACTGTCGGCCCTCTACATCTTTTTCGGAATCACCGGCAGGCATTACATGGATCAGTCCCACCCGGTCGCAGGATTCCACATCCTGTTTCCAGGGAGTTACATGCATCCAGCGTATAAAATTCCCGTTGCCCTCTACCACCAACCGGTTGGAGTAGTCGCTCAGCCAGGCAGGGACACTGCTGCCGATAGCGGGCCACTCGTTGGTAGAGCGCTGGGCATATCCCTTCAGGTGGATCACCCGGTCGTTCAGTCTGACCACGCCGTTCCCAAACTCTGTTTTACGAAAGCCTGTACGGGTAACTACTTCATCAATGGCTTTACCATTCTCTTTCAGGATAGTCTTTACATGATAGAGATAGCCGTATCCCCAACTCCAGAAGTGGAGGTTATCTACTTTGCGGGAGGCTTTAAGGGTTTTCGTATCACCGGAGTTAAGGGTGATCCGGTCACCCGGGAACTCCGCCACCGGTTTATGATCCAGGTCGGTAATCTCTACGGCATATTCAAGGGTTACCGGCGCAGAAGTTTCGTTCTTCACTTCGGATTCCGCATGAATAACAGCGGATACGGCCGGTATATCGATCTGAGAGGCATATATATAGACTCCTATAGTTTTCAGGTTGGTGTAAAGGGGAAGGGTCTGGTATACCGGAGGTAAGATATGGAGAGTTACAGATTTATTGAGCCCACCGTAACTCACATAGAAGGTACTGTGGTTCCACTGAAAACCCGTTCCGGTCGCTTTTTCCGTATAGCGGCTGCTGTTATCGGTCCTTACGGCGATCGTATTCTCTTCTTCGCCGAAACGTACTATACCGGTTATATCGATACCGAAGGCCATGACCCCGTTCTCGTGCAGGATCATCTCCCGACCGTTGATATAGACAGTACCTGCCTGGCGCAGCCCTTCAAACTCCAGGAAGAGCTTTTTCCCGGCAGCTGAAGCGGGTATTTTAAAGGTTTTACGATACCAGGCTACTCCTTTGGGTATTTTATTGATCGCAAGGAGGAAAGCGTCATCTTCGTTCCACGAATGGGGAAGGGTAACAGGTTTCCAGGTTTCATCGTTAAAACTCTCGCCGGCGGCTCCTTCGGGGTCTCCGACAAATAGTTCCTCTCCGGAGTTGAAATTGTAGGTCTCCCTGCCGGAACAAGCGGCTGTAGCCGGTACCTGCCAGGCAAGTGCACAGCTACAGAGG
>JAJPZL010000313.1:2805-11209 GCA_021204375.1 Bacteroides sp. | reverse complement strand
TAGTTGTCTGTAACACGGTAGGAGTTTTAATAATGAAAATAGGTAACAAAAAATAGATATGGATAAGTTTCGGCATATAAAGGGAATTATTTTTGATTATGGGGGTACTATTGATACCAATGGCCACTACTGGGGAGAGGTATTGTGGAATGCTTACTGCCGGTTGGGTATTGAAGTAAGTTATGAGCAGTTCTGGGATGCCTATGTATATGGAGAAAGAACGATGGGTAAAATGCCGTTGGTAAAACCGGAAGATGACTTTTACCAGACTCTTCTTATCAAAACAAAGCTGGAGATCGGATATCTGATAGAACATGGATTTTTACCGGATACCGGATTGGTACATTCTTATCCGGAAAAGATCTCTTCCGTGTGCGACCGGCACGTAAAGGAGATCCTATCTCAGGCTTGTCCCGTGCTTGAATATCTGGCTGCAAAGTATCCGCTTATGCTGATTTCTAATTTTTACGGCAATGTAAAACAGGTACTCACTACTTACGGTATTGATCACTACTTTACCCATATCATTGATTCTACCCTGGTAAATTGCCGTAAGCCCGATCCCGCTATTTTCTACCATGCATTCGAAAAATTGGGCCTTCCTGCAGATGAAATTCTGATGATAGGAGATACACTGAAAAACGATATTCATCCTGCCCGTAGCCTGGGGTGTAAAACTATTTGGGTCAAACCGGAAATTAACGGAGATGAATTGGATGAGGCGGATACCACTATCACTAACTTTGCCACTTTACAGCAAATACTATAAAAAGAAATAAAATGAGCCATCGTGAAATAGGGCCGGTGTCGGTTCCATTTTTGGTTTAATGTAGATTCATTTACTTTCTTATATACTTAATCTTGTCGGATTTCTCTTCTTTCTGTTGAAAGTTATCCGGAAAAAGTGTAAATTGCACACGCAAACTAATGTAACCTCTTCCATGAAAGCAAGAAAAACCTTAGTTACCTTTTTTAGCTTTTGTAAGCCTTTTCTCTCTTACGGGACAAAATTACAATCCTATTATTCCGGATAATGTGGCCGATCCTTCCATTTCCAAATTCGGAGATACCTATTACCTGTACGGGACTACCGATATTGATAAAGGTCTGGACAAGGCCGGAACACCTGTAGTATGGAAATCGAAAGATTTCGTGAACTGGAGTTTCGAAGGTTCTCATATATCCGGTATTAATTGGAAACAAGCCTATCCTTATACCAATGATAAAGGAGAGACCAAAGAGGGCTATTTCCGGTACTGGGCTCCCGGCAAAGTACTCGAAAAAGAGGGAAAATATTATCTTTTTGCCACCTTTGTAAAGCCTGAAGGCCCCGACTGGACTTATGTGTTGAATTCCGATCATCCCGAAGGTCCTTTCCGTTTTGCTACCGGAGAGGGACTCTTCCCACCGGCAGAGGCAGCTAAAGATGCTACTCCTCTGATCCGGGATATTGACGGAGATCCCTTTGTAGATGATGACGGGAGCGCTTATATCTTCTGGAGACGCCGTAAAGCATCCCGTTTGAGCGAAGACTGGTTACGTCTTACCGGTCCGGAAGTAACACTCAATACCCGTCGCGGAGGATATTCTGAAGGTCCTGCTATGTTTAAGCGTAACGGTATCTATTATTACCTCTATACCCTTAGCGGACATCAGAATTGCGCCAATGCCTATATGATGAGTAAAGAGGGACCTCTTACCGGTTATGAAGTTCCGGGTGGAAATGATATCTTTATCTTCTCTTCCCTGGAGAACGAAGTCTGGGGCCCCGGCCATGGTAATGTATTCTATGATCCTGACAGGAATGAATACTTCTTTACCTATCTCGAATATGGAGAAGGAGGAACTACCCGTCAGGTTTATGTCAACCGGATGGAGTTCAATGAGGACGATACTATAAAAACGATCATTCCCGATAAAAAATGGGTAGGGTATCTGGGAACGAACAGTGAAAAAAGAATGAATTTTGCCCTACAGGGAACACTCACTGCCTCCAGTGAAAAAGAGGCTAAAATTTCTATAGTAAACATTGAAACGGAATCCAATCAGCCCAAACCAGACGGAGCATCTGTGAAAAAAGTATCCCGTACTTTTACCTACGACGCCGGTAATGTTGCTGACCAATCAAACGGTACTCGTTGGATGGTTTTGGAGGGTGATCAAGATCCCTGGATTATGATAGACCTGGGAACCGTTAAAAAACTTTCCGAATCCCATATGGCTTTTATCCATCCTACTGAAGGCCACCGCTGGATGCTAGAGAAATCCATAGACGGCATAAACTGGAAAAAATGTGCTTCCCAGGACGAATTGGCATTTCGTTCTCCCCACATAGCCCGGAAAATTGGCAAAGCCCGCTATCTGCGCCTTTCTATTATAGAAGGAAGTGCCGGCCTCTGGGAATGGAAAATCTATCCATAATAATAAGTTCCATTGAAAAACCTGTTAATAAATTAACCGATCTAGGAAATTCAAATACTTACCTATAGATATATTATTTGTGGTGAGTAGCAACCCAAATCCGATACACTTTATCGCATTCCCGGATCGGATGATACTTCGTATAACGGATATAAGATTGATGAAATAAACAGAAAAAAACGGCCGGAGATAAAAACAATCCGACCGTTTTTTATTTATAAGGTAGAGGGTTCCTACAAATCAATTTTTTAAGCAGCATTGGAAAATAATGAATTCACAGAGACAAACAGGGGATGAGTTACTCTCCCGGATAATTGACTTTTTACGCTTTCCACTCATCGTAGGTGTTATTTTTATCCACAATTACAGTTCTACTATGATCGTACAGGGAGTCGAATTAGGAAGTACATCCAATGTGCCTGTATACTACTTCTTCAGCGAGCTGTTCTCGTAAGTATTAGGCAGATTGGCTGTCCCGTTATTTTTTTATATCCGGTTTTCTGTTCTTTTACAAAACAAACTTTACCCGGCCTGTTTATTATCAAAAGCTAAGAAAACGTATGTGGACACTCTTAGTTCCCTATCTGTTCTGGAATATTCTCTGCCTGGTTTTTTATTATATGGCCTTCCGGCTTCCCATACTCTCTGCCTGGTTTCAGGGAGCAGATTACAATTTCAACTACATACTCTCTGCTCTGTGGGGAAAAATGGATGAACAGAGTAATATGACTTATCCCATAGCTTATCAATTCTGGTTTATTCGTGATTTAATGGTTTGTGTCGTGATAAGCCCGCTTCTTTTCCGGTTTGTAACAAAGACCAGATACTATGGAGTCATTCTGCTGGGTATATGCTGGTATCTCGGATATTACCTGCCATATATAGGTTTGAGAGGCTTTAGTACGATCGCCATTTTCTTTTTTACTTTTGGGGCCTGGTTTAGTATTCATTGTAAAAATGTACTGGATATTTTCCGGAAATTGAAGTACTGGCCCTTTTTATATATTCCAGTCGCCATTCTCGATTTATGCACTAAAAGAGAAATCTATAATCTGTATATACATCATGCTGGTATTTTACTGGGAATTATAGTCTGTTTTACAGGAACTGCCTACCTATTGGAAAAGGGAAAAATTCATATAATCCCTTTCTTGTCTTCAGCAAGTTTCTTTGTATTCGCCGTTCACGATCCGTGGCTTTTGATGCAGATCCGGAAAATTCTGTTTAAACTTATTCGGCCGGAGAGTGATATGGTATTGACACTCCTCTATTTCGGAGTTGTGGTATTGGTCATTGCTATTGCTTTGGGCACGTATTACCTGTTAAGGCGCTACTTGCCCCGGTTTACTGCGTTCATTACCGGAGGACGTTAAGGATCCGGAAGATTTTATTCATCCAGCGGCAATATTTTTTTACTCTCTTCCTGCGGTAATTCCTCTACCTGCCGCAAATGCCGCTCAATAGCCCGGGTTCGTTTTCCCATTACCTCTTCCAGTTGATTACCGGCACTCATCAGATTTTTCTGGACCTTTTCGAGCATACCACCGAACTTACCGAATTCGGTTTTTACAGCACCCAGTACATTCCATACTTCGCTGGTACGTTTCTGGATGGCCAGGGCGCGAAATCCCATTTGCAGGCTGTTAAGAATGGCTCCAAGGGTGGTGGGGCCTGTTACTACTACTTTATGGGTTTTTTGTAAAGCCTCTATCAGGGTCGTTCGGCGTATTACTTCTGCATAGATGCCTTCAAAGGGAAGGAACATGATTGCAAAGTCTGTGGTGTTAGGATGGTCTATATATTTATCTGAAATATCTTTTGCCATCTTTTTAACAGCTAATTCCAATTGTTTGCCGCATACTTCTATCTTTGAAGGATCTCCGCTTTCATAAGCATCCTGATAGTGTTCATAGACATCTTTAGGAAATTTGGCATCTACCGGCAAATAGATAGTACGGTTTATCTCGTCTTTTCCGGGTAGTTTGATAGCGAACTCTACCATTTCGGTACTTCCCCGTTTTGTTTTTACATTGGCATCGTACTGCTCAGGGCTCAGAAGTTGTTCCAGCAGAGCGGCTAACTGTACTTCACCAAAGGTTCCACGTAGTTTTACGTTGGTCAGGGCTCTTTTAAGTCCGCCTACATCCTGTGCCAGATTCTTCATCTCTCCCAGGCCTTGTTGTACGCTCTCGAGCTGAGCGCGTACCAGTTCAAAGGATTGGCCGATACGTTCGTTAAGGGTTTTCTGGAGTTTCTCTTCTACCATGGTACGCATTTCGTCAAGCCTTTTTTCTGTGGATTGGATAAGAACTTCCTGGTTACGTGCCATGGCATCAAAACGGTTTTTCTGAAATTCATTTCCGGTTATCATGTTTGTATGCAGCGTTTCCTGCATCTGCCGCATCGAGAGATTCATGGTGTTTGTGATCTCTTTGCGAAATTCATTGATGCTACGGTTGATCTCTTCCCGGTTGGCCCGGAGTTCCCGGGTAAGGCGTTCTTCGATATGCTGTAACTCTCTCCGGTTGTTATTCCGGGTAAGAAAAAGAAACAGGATAACAATCCCTGCCAGTGCAGATACAATAATGATTTCCATAGATAGACTCTTTGAGTGTGTTACCAACTTAGCACCTCGTTCCCGGTTTCGGTGATAAGGATCATTTTTTCCCCATTGGGCTGAAGGCAGATCGTCATCTGTAAGAACTGTCCAGCCATCGGCCTCATCAATATATACTTTATAGGTTCCCATGTTGATCATAGGTTCAATGGTAAAGGTCATCTCCGGTACAATAAGTATCTATGTTCCGGGTCGGCCGAAGTGCTCTACATCGGGTACTTCGTGGAACTTAAGCCCTATACCATGTCCGCACAGGTCTCTTACTACTGAATAGCCGTTCTTTTCGGCGTGCCTTTGAATAACTGCTCCTACATCTCCCAGTCTTGCCCAGAGTTGGGCAGCTTCAATACCGGTTTCCAGACACTCTTTTGCTACTTCTACCAGTCTTTTCTTTTCTGCGGATACTTCGCCTATCATAAACATACGGGAGGCATCTGAAAAATAACTGTTATAGAGAGTTGACACATCTACATTTAAGATATCTCCGTTTTTCAGGATTTCTGTATCAGAGAGAATTCCATGACATACTACTTCATTGATAGAGACACAACAGCTTTTGGGAAAACCTTCGTAATTGAGGGGAGCCGGAACAGCTCCGTGGGAAACGGTATATTCATACACTAGATGATCAATCTCACCGGTAGAGATCCCTTCTTTTATATAAGGCGTTACATAATCCAGGATCCCTGTGTTGATTTTTGCACAGGCCCGGATACCTTCGAGTTGCTCCGGTGTGCGGAGATTTTTTAAAGGGGGAGTCTTTATACCCTGTTTCCGGTAGCGGATGAATTTTTCCTTTACTTCCGGAGAGAGATGTTCGGGGAATTTAAAGTCAGGCTTCATCTGTATCTTCCTGTTTTACCGGTGCGACCAGTCTCTTAAACTCTGAAACATGAGGGATCTCAAATTCCAGCTTTTCACCTGTTACCAGTTGGATAAAAATTAGTTTAAAGTCATGGAGGGCCAGTCTTCCAATCGGGTCTATGTCCGGATTGTATTTAAAATCCCCCACAACAGGGCTTTTTAATTCGTGCATGTGGAACCGTATCTGATTCCGGAACGAACCCTCCGGATGGAGTTCCAGGAGCGAATAGCCGTTCTCGCTTCTTATCTTTTTATAATGAGTCGTTGTGTACTCGAAATTGTTTTTGGCTATGCTGGTATGAGATATATTCAGCTGACCTTCGTTCATCCAACTACTTATTACACCTGCATTTTTTCCGGTTCGCCACTGACTACTGCCTGGAAACGATACTCTTTAACCAACTCTTTCCAGTGGTCCAGGAAGGTAAACCGGGTTTTTCATCCTTGGCAAAGATCATCAGGCCTGAGGCTTCTTTCTCTAGCTGGTTAATATGAAATATACGGCGTTGTTTTCCGGAACGTTTGATGTAATCGGTAAGAATGGTAAAAACCGATGCCTCTTTTTTTCCGGTCGGAATTGTAGAAAGTATACCTGATTTCTTTTCAACCACTAATAGATACCCATCCTCATAGATTATCTTAATATGGGGATTAGTAAACTCTTTCCGTCCTTTCTCTTTGCTTATACGAACCACCATTCCCGGTTTGAGCGGATAATTATAGAGTGTTGTTACCAGTTTATCTACCATAACCTGCCTGTGCGAAAGCAACGATTTAGCGGTGGTACGGCTTATCCCTGCCAGGGTACTCATCAGGAAATCCATTAGTTCAGCCGGCTCTTTTACAATATATTCATTGTATTTCGGTTTACCTGCTGCTTTTGGAGCATTTTTTTTTATTTTTTGGAGCCATTTTCTTATCTCTTTTCTAACAGAACTACATTTTCAACATGATGGGTATGCGGGAACATATCTACCGGCTGAACACGGGTTAACTTATAGTATTCATCCAGTAGGGCAATATCCCGTGCCTGTGTTGCCGGATTACAACTTACATAGACGATCCTGTCCGGAGCAGCAAAAATAAGAGCATGGATTACATCCTGGTGCATACCCGCCCGGGGAGGATCGGTTATAATTACATCCGGCCGGCCATGCTCACTGATGAACTCCTGAGTAAGGATATCTTTCATATCCCCTGCGTAGAACAGCGTATTGGTAATTTCATTGATCTCTGAGTTTATTTTTGCATCCTGGATCGCTTCCGGTACATATTCAATCCCTATTACCCTGGTAGACTGCCGGGCCACAAAGTTAGCAATTGTTCCAGTACCCGTATAAAGATCATATACCAGTTCTTTTCTGGTAAGTCCTGCAAAGTCACGGGTTATCTTATAGAGATTATAAGCCTGCTCCGAATTGGTCTGGTAAAAGGATTTCGGGCCGATCTTGAACCGCAGTCCTTCCATCTCTTCGTAAATATGGTCCTTTCCTTTAAATACAATGATCTCCTGGTCGGTAATGGTATCATTGCATTTATTGTTAACTACATACATCAGAGAGGTGATCTCCGGAAACTCGTCGGCAATAAAGGATAATAACTCTTTAAAAAGCTCCATCTCCTCCTCTTTTACGATCTTACAACTCATAATAAGCATTACCTCGCCGGTAGTAGAAGTACGAAGGATCATATTACGCAACATACCCTCCTGAGAGCGCAGGTCAAAGAAAGGGTACTCCTTTTTATAGGCAAAATCCCGGATCGAATTTCGCAACCGGTTGGTCAGTTCGCTCTGCAACCAGCATTTTTCAATGGCAAGTATCTTATCGAATGCACCCGGAATATGGAAACCTACGGCATTCATCTGTTCGTACTTAATCCCTTGTTTGATCTCTTCTTCCGTAAGCCATCGTTTGTTGGAGAAAGTAAATTCCAGTTTATTGCGGTAAAAGGTGGTCTTCTCTGATCCTAAAATAGGAGATACTTCCGGTATCGCTATTTTTCCGATCCGTCTCAGGTCATCTGTCACCTGTTGCTGTTTGTATCTGATCTGTTCTTCGTAAGAGAGGCATTGCCATTTGCAACCTCCACATATACCGAAATGTTCGCAAAATGGTTCGGTTCTCAGGGAAGAGTATTCATGGAAACGGACAGCCACAGCCTCCGCATAACTATGTTTTTTCTTTTTTATCTGCAGATCCACCACATCCCCCGGTACTACATAGGGAACAAAGATTACTAGGTCGTCTACTTTAGCCAGGGCCTTACCTTCGGCCGCAACATCGGTGATCGTAATTTTTTCCAGCAAAGGAAACTTTTTTCTTTTTCGCACCACTTCTCTTAATGTAGTTAATTTCTGTGCAAAAATAAGCAAATAAACAGAATTTCTTCTATGAATCGGGAAGAATCTGAATTGCAATGTCGAAATTGCAATTTAACCGTTTTTTGTCCGTGAAAAAATTTTGAATTTTGCAAAATATAATTAGTTTTGCGGTTATAACA
>JAJPZL010000313.1:0-2795 GCA_021204375.1 Bacteroides sp. | reverse complement strand
ACTTATTATAGAAAAGAAAAGAGTCTATATCTTCGGCAACGGACAAGCTGAAGGTAAAGCAGACATGAAAAACCTCCTGGGAGGAAAAGGTGCTAACCTTGCAGAAATGAACCTTATCGGCGTTCCCGTACCTCCGGGATTTACAATTACCACAGAAGTTTGTAACGAATATTATGAAATCGGTCAGGATAACGTCGTTGCCCTTCTTAAAGACGAAGTTGAAAAAGCGATAGCTCATGTAGAAAAACTGATGAACTCCAAATTCGGGGATGTGGAAAATCCGCTCCTTGTCTCCGTACGTTCAGGTGCCCGGGCCTCTATGCCGGGAATGATGGATACCATCCTTAATCTGGGACTCAATGATGAAGTAGTAGAGGGAATGACCCGTAAAACCGGGAATGCCCGTTTTGCGTGGGATTCTTATCGTCGTTTTGTACAGATGTACGGAGATGTTGTGCTGGGCATGAAACTAGTCAATAAAGAAGACATGGATCCGTTCGAAGTGATCCTTGAAGAGGCTAAAGAGCAAAAAGGAGTCGAGCTTGACAACGAACTCGATGTAGAAGATCTCAAGGAGCTGGTTAAGAAGTTTAAGGCTGCCGTAAAAGAACAGACCGGAAAAGATTTTTCGACTTCTGCTTACGAGCAATTATGGGGAGCTATCTGTGCCGTATTTAATTCCTGGATGAACGAACGCACTATTCTTTACCGGAAGATAGAGGGTATTCCTGCCGAGTGGGGTACAGCAGTAAACGTACAGGCTATGGTATTCGGTAACATGGGTGAGACTTCTGCTACCGGTGTATGTTTTTCACGGGATGCCGGTTCGGGTGAAGATCTCTTTAACGGAGAGTACCTGATCAATGCACAGGGTGAGGATGTGGTTGCCGGTATACGTACACCGCAACAAATCACTAAGATCGGTTCCCGGCGCTGGGCGGTATTGGCCGGAGTAAGCGAGGAAGATCGCGCTGCCAACTATCCTTCTATGGAAGAGGCTATGCCGGAAATTTACAAGGAATTGGATACCTTGCAAACCAAACTGGAGAATCATTACCGTGATATGCAGGATATGGAATTCACCGTGCAGGAGGGAAAACTATGGTTCCTGCAAACCAGTAGTGGTAAACGTACCGGTGCTGCGATGGTAAAGATCGCTATGAATCTGCTGGAACAGGGTATGATCACTGAAAAAGAGGCATTGCTTCGTATTGAACCCAATAAACTGGATGAATTGCTTCATCCTGTATTTGATAAGAAAGCTCTGGCCCATGCTAAAGTTGTAGTCTGTGGATTACCGGCTTCTCCGGGAGCTGCTACCGGACAGATCGTTTTCTTTGCCGATGATGCTGCCCAATGGTACAAGGATGGTAAAAAGGTGATCATGGTCCGTATTGAAACATCCCCGGAAGATCTTGCCGGTATGCAGGTTGCCGAAGGTATCCTTACTGCCCGTGGAGGTATGACATCGCATGCTGCGGTAGTAGCCCGTGGTATGGGTAAATGTTGTGTTTCAGGAGCCGGAGCACTCAATATAAATTATAAAAACAAAACGGTAGAAGTAGATGGTCAGGTATTTAAAGAAGGAGATTATATCTCTTTGAATGGTACCACCGGCGAAATATACGAAGGAAAAATAGAGACCCAGGAAGCTGAAGTTTCAGGAGATTTCTCTAAATTGATGGAGCTGGCCGATAAGTATACAAAACTGCAGGTACGAACCAATGCAGATACTCCGCACGATGCTATAGTTGCCCGTAATTTCGGTGCGGTAGGGATTGGACTTTGCCGTACGGAACACATGTTTTTTGAAGGTGATAAGATCAAGGCGATGCGTGAAATGATCCTTTCGGAAGATGCGGAAGGCCGTAAAAAGGCACTGGAAAAGATCCTTTCCTATCAGTAGGAAGACTTTAAAGGTATTTTCAAAGCGATGGACGGATGTCCCGTTACCGTACGCCTGCTTGATCCTCCTTTGCACGAATTTGTTCCTCACGATGAAAAAGGACAGCAGGAGATGGCCGATACTATGGGAGTAAGTGTAGATTATATCCGCCAGCGGGTTGAGTCGCTTTGTGAACATAACCCGATGCTCGGACACCGTGGTTGCCGTCTGGGAAATACTTATCCGGAAATTACACAGATGCAAACTCGGGCAATTCTGGGTGCGGCCCTGGAACTGAAAAAAGAGGGCGTAACGGTTCTTCCGGAAATCATGGTTCCCCTTACCGGTATTTTGTATGAATTCAAAGAACAAGAGAAAGTTATTCGTGACGAAGCTGAAAAGCTATTTGCCGAAAAGGGAGACAGGATTGATTATAAAGTGGGTACGATGATTGAAATACCTCGTGCAGCCCTTACGGCCGATCGTATCGCTTCCTCTGCCGAATTCTTCTCCTTCGGTACCAATGACCTTACCCAGATGACATTCGGGTATTCACGCGACGATATTGCTTCCTTCCTGCTGATCTATCTGGAAAAGAAGATTCTGAAAGTAGATCCATTCCAGGTACTCGATCAGAATGGGGTAGGACAGTTGGTAAGAATGGCTACCGAGAAAGGACGTGCTATCCGTCCGGATCTCAAATGTGGTATCTGTGGTGAACACGGTGGTGAACCTTCTTCAGTGAAATTCTGCCATAAAGTGGGGCTTAACTATGTAAGTTGTTCTCCCTACCGTGTGCCCATTGCTCGTCTGGCTGCTGCACAGGCTGCTATCGAAGAATAATTTTTGTCTTTAATCAGATAATAATTAATTAGAGTTTAATTAAAAGGCAGGGGGTAGATTACTCCTT
>JAJPZL010000256.1 GCA_021204375.1 Bacteroides sp. | reverse complement strand
GAAACGTTGGGTCAGTGAAAGAAGTAAATTAAAAGAAGAATTACTTAGCAACGGATTGAAACCCGGGAACAGGCTTCTTACCCCGGAGCAGGTAGCCTGTATGGTGGAACACTTAGGAGCACCTTTTTAAACCAGGATTAACTAAACAGAAGAGTCGGGAAATTATATTTCCCGACTTTTTTATAGAAGTAAACCACTTCCCCACTTCTTCTGTTTTTTCTACATGAAATTCCACTAGAAAGGCCTCTAGTTTTGTATGGACAACCTGTCCTTACAGGAACGCCATCAGGATATGTTCTCCCGATGAACAAAGGAATAAAAATCAACCGGAAATGTATAGAGAGAAGAGCTCCTGAGAGGAACTTAGATTCCGGTTAAAAATACTCCTTTTATGATTAAACAAGGATTCAAGAGAATAAAATCATAAAAGGTTCACCTCACCAATTTACGAAAGGCCAAAGGCGCATAATCCGTTTTCCGTTTAAAAAGAATACAAAAATGATAAGGAGTATTAAACCCCACTTCGAACGCGATCTCCTGACTTGACAGATCTGTATTTGCCAATAACTCTTTGCTCTTCTGTATACGTAACTCCTCTTTAAATTGCGAAGGAGAGAATCCGGTATAATGCCGGAATAGTTTGCGGAACCAGGAATAGCTTATATGAACCCTGGCTGCCACCTCCTCCGGAGAGAGGGAGTTATTATAGTTTTCAATAATAATCTTTTTGGCTTTATCAATCTTACAGGCAACCCGCATATTTACAAAAGAGGCCTGTTTATTGCCGGCGTACGTATATCCCAGCAATAGATGTACAATGCCGGCAAGCATCTGCTGAAAACCTGCCGACTGTTCCTGCGAAATAACAGCAGCCTGTTTATAGAGCTTGATAATTTCTTCATTCATACCTACATCAAAAACCGGATTTTCTCTTGTGAAGAATCTCTCTTTGATAAGAGGGTCTATAGATGGCCCGCTAAAACCGATCCAATGTTCATACCAACCAGTCTCTTTATCGGGCTGGTAGCTGTGCCATTCACCCGGAAAAAGAAGGATCATCTGTCCGCTTTTTATCCGTGCAGCTTTTTTATGGGTAGATTTAAAAGTGCCCTGCCCCTCCAGAATGTAGATCAGCTGATACTCGTCGGACAAGATACGCCCCTTTTCGGGAGAGAAAATATAGATGAACGGATGATTGGACGAGGGATAAGGCGCATGGGGCTTTATGCGTTGATGCCCCACGGTATTTACGGTGAGCCACCACCTTAAATCCTGGTCACTGGCAGAAAGGTATCTTACATTGGCATCGGCTTTCATGTTATATATTTCTTCAAAAATGAATTGAAAGTATCTGAGGATCAAATCAAATAAAAATAACTCAAAAGAGCAAATAGTAATATACTAACATCATATCCTATTATTCCGCATCAGCCGGTAGGTGTAAATTTGCAATTAAAAAATCAGACTATGGATAATAACTTTAAAATCGGGCTGTTCAGTACAGGACTGGACAGTTACTGGAGTTAATTCGAAGGACTCAAAGAGATGCTGGATTCAAATCTGGAAAGCATAGCTGCCACGATGGCAAAAGAGCCGGCAGTACAGGTGATCAACGCAGGAATGGTAGATAATCCGGAGAAAGCTGTGGCTGCGAGTTTATCACTGAATAAGGAGAATATTGAACTCGTTTTCCTCTATATCGCTACCTATTCACTCTCTTCCACCGTGCTTCCCATTCTACAACGGTTAAAATGCCCTGTGATCATCCTTAATCTCCAGCCTGTGGCAGCCATTGACTATACCTATATTAATGAATTGAATGACCGTGGCAGGATGACCGGATACTGGCTGGCATATTGCCAGGCATGTTCGGTTCCTGAGGTGGCGAATGTTTTAAACCGAAGCGGATTAAGGTATGAAATTGTAAGTGGCTACATGCAGGATAAAGAGGCATGGAGTGAAATATACGGCTGGATCAGTGCAGCAAAGGTAAAAAGATCGATGATGAATAATAAACTCGGAATACTGGGGCATTATTACGGAGGAATGTTGGATGTATATACAGACATTATCTTGCAGTCAGCTGTATTCGGTACTCAAATGGAGATGGTAGAGGTGTATGAGTTAAAAAAGTTCCGTGATGAGGTATCAGCAGATGAGTTAAAAGATAAAATAACAGAATTTAATCAAGTCTTTACGGTTGTTCCGGAGTGTAGCGAGGAGGAGATCGTCCGTGCGGCAAAAACCTCCGTTGCCCTGGATAAAATAGTGAAAAACACTCGTTAGGTTCCATCGCTTACTATTTTGAGGGTAGCGACGATAAGCAATACGAAGATATTGCGACTTCAGTGATTGCCGGGAATACACTCCTTACCAGTTATGGAATTCCGGTTGCCGGAGAGTGTGAGGTTAAAAATGCACAAGCCATGAAGATTTTGTCGGAGTTCGGAACAGGAGGTTCTTTCTCCGAATTTTATGCGATGGATTTTGAGGATAATATTATTATGCTGGGACACAACGGGCCTGCTCATTCTGTAATAGCAGAAGGGGATGTTAAACTGGTACCCCTGCCGGTGTATCATGGAAAGCCAGGAAAAGGACTCTCTATACAGATGTCTGTAAAGCATGGAGAGGTAACGCTTTTATCTGTATGCGAAGGGCCGGAAGGCATCTTTTTACTCGCAGCAGAGGGTAAATCAGTTCCGGGGCCCGTGCTTCATATAGGGAATACTAATAGTCGGTACCGTTTTCCGATAGGCGCTAAAGGGTTTATTAATACCTGGAGTAAAAAGGGGCCGTCACATTATTGTGCCATAGGTGTAGGCCGTATTTCAGATAAAATTGAAAAACTGGCTTTTCTGGTAAATATTCCTTTTATTAAAGTGTGTTGATTCAATATGAACACATCGTTTGAGTACATTCTTTTTGTAGAGTAAGAATACCCGGAATCTTAGTATCTCCACTTAACAAGCAAAGGAACGGTGTGTTCCATAAAAAAACGGGATGCATACGCATCCCGCTTTCTAACTAAAAATTAACACACAGCAATTGGTCTATTCGGGGTTAAAAGCCCTTTTGAAAATAGATTTTATTTATACTCTTCCCAGCTCTTGATTGCCAGATCATCGACCTCCATGGTACAGAAGGCATTGATAAAGGCACTCGCCAGGCGGGAGTTCGTGATCAATGGAATATTGAGGTCGATCGCTGCCCGGCGTATCTTATACCCGTTATCCAGCTCACCGGCCGAAAGGTCTTTCGGGATATTTACCACCATATCGATCTCTTTGTTACGCATCATTTCAATAGCCTGAGGAGTTCCCTGCTGGCTCGGCCAGTATACTAGAGTACTTTCAACACCATTCTCAGCCAGGAAATTGTGCGTTCCTCCGGT
Organism: Bacteroides sp.; assembly: GCA_021204375.1. Classification (GTDB taxonomy): domain Bacteria; phylum Bacteroidota; class Bacteroidia; order Bacteroidales; family Bacteroidaceae; genus Bacteroides. The sequence goes on along the minus strand of JAJPZL010000256.1, from coordinate 7,901 downwards.
TGCAAAGATATCATATCCTTTCCGTTGCAGCAAGCGTGCGGCATCAATCATATCAATTTTTTGTTTCGCCGTACCGGTTGAAAGCAGAATATTCTTTTTCGGAACCTGGTAACCGACCGAAAGCATCGCTTTGAGAACGGCACAGGATGTATCGGTACCGATACATCCTACCTCTCCGGTACTTGCCATATCTACCCCCAGTACAGGATCGGCTTTTTGCAGGCGGGAGAAGGAGAACTGTGAGGCTTTGATCCCTACATAGTCGAGTTCAAAGAGGTTCTTCTCCGGTTTTTCTATCGGTAGCCCCAGCATCACTTTGGTAGCGAGTTCGATAAAGTTGATCTTGAGCACTTTGCTTACAAAGGGGAAGCTTCGGGAAGCACGCAGGTTACACTCAATTACCTTGATATCGTTGTCTTTGGCCAGATACTGGATATTGAACGGGCCTGAGATATTGAGCTCCCGGGCAATCTCGCGGCTGATGCGTTTGATGCGGCGTACGGTCTCTACATAGAGTTTCTGCGGCGGGAACTGAATGGTAGCATCTCCGGAGTGTACACCGGCGAATTCAATGTGCTCGCTGATGGCGTAGGCCACGATCTCACCATCTTTGGCTACGGCATCTATCTCTACCTCTTTGGCATGTTCGATGAACTGGCTCACTACCACCGGATGTTTTTTGCTGACATTGGCAGCCAGGTGCAGGAAGCGGTCCAGTTCTTCGTAGTTGGAACATACATTCATGGCAGCTCCGGAGAGTACGTAAGAGGGACGAACCAGTACGGGGAATCCTACCTCTTCTACAAACTCATTGATATCGTCCATTGAAGTAAGTTCGCGCCAGCGGGGTTGGTCTACCCCGATGCGGTCGAGCATGGCGGAGAATTTTTCACGGTCTTCGGCGTTATCAATGCTTTTGGCAGAGGTACCCAGAATGTTTACATTTTGTGCATCCAGGCGCATCGCCAGGTTATTGGGTATCTGACCACCGGTAGATACAATGACTCCGTGCGGATTCTCCAGTTCGAGAATATCCATCACTCTTTCAAATGTCAATTCATCGAAGTAGAGGCGGTCGCACATATCGTAGTCGGTAGAGACTGTCTCCGGATTGTAGTTGATCATTACACTGCGCCATCCCTCTTTGCGGATGGTCTCTAATGCCTGTACTCCACACCAGTCGAACTCTACGGATGAACCGATGCGGTATGCTCCTGAGCCTAATACCACAATCGATTTATGGTCGCCCAGGTAGTTTACATCGTTGCCGGTACCGCTATAGGTAAGGTAAAGATAGTTGGTCTGGGCCGGGTATTCGGCAGCCAGGGTATCAATCTGTTTCACCACCGGCACAATGCCGAGCGATTTACGGTAGGTACGCACTTGCATAATGGCGTCTTCCATCTGCTCTACCTGCTGCTTCCATACCGCACGGACCAGCTGGAAGTCGGTAAAGCCCTGGATCTTCGCCTGGCAGATCAGTTCTGCCGGTACCTCTTTAATATCGTTATATTGTTCGATCTGCCGGGCCAGGTTGATGATATTCATCAACTTTTGCAGGAACCAGCGGTCGATCTTAGTCAGGTCGTGTATCTGGTCAATGGTATAGCCGGCCCGGAACGCTTTGCTGATGACAAAGATCCGTTTATCGGTCGGTTCGCGCAACAAACGGTCTATGTCGTCGATTACCAGCTCTTTGTTCTCTACAAAACCGTGCATTCCCTGGCCGATCATACGGAGCCCCTTCTGGATAGACTCTTCAAAAGTACGACCGATGGCCATCACCTCTCCTACCGACTTCATGCTGCTACCCAGCTGGCGGTCTACTCCGTGGAATTTTCCTAAGTCCCAGCGGGGGATCTTACATACCACATAATCGAGCGCAGGCTCAAAGAAAGCAGTGGTGGTTTTGGTTACGGAGTTTTTCAGGTCGAAAAGGCCGTAACCGAGTCCTAATTTGGCAGCGACAAAGGCAAGCGGATAGCCGGTTGCTTTGGATGCCAGGGCGGAAGAGCGGGAGAGACGGGCATTTACCTCGATCACCCGGTAATCTTCGCTTTCGGTATCGAAAGCATATTGTACGTTACACTCGCCTACAATACCGATGTGACGGATGATCTTGATAGCAAGTTCACGCAGTTTGTGATATTCGTTATTGGTGAGTGTCTGGCTGGGAGCAACCACGATACTTTCACCGGTATGGATCCCGAGCGGGTCGAAGTTCTCCATATTACATACGGTGATACAGTTGTCGTAGTGGTCTCTTACCACCTCGTACTCTACCTCTTTCCAACCTTTCAGGCTCTTCTCTACCAATACCTGCGGAGAGAAGGAGAAGGCTTTTTCGGCCAGTACATTGAGTTCTTCTTCGTTGTCGCAGAATCCGGATCCGAGCCCTCCTAATGCATAAGCAGCACGGATAATTACCGGATAACCCAGCTCAGCGGCTGCCCGGCGGGTATCTTCAATATTATCTACCGCTTCGCTCTTAATGGTCTTTACACCTATCTCGTCGAGTTTCTTTACAAAGAGTTCGCGGTCTTCGGTATCCATAATGGCTTGTACCGGTGTACCGAGTACGCGTACATTGTATTTTTCGAGCACGCCCGACTGGTAGAGGGCTACTCCGCAGTTCAGGGCAGTCTGCCCGCCGAATGCCAGCAGAATACCTTCGGGACGCTCTTTCTCTATTACTTTTTCTACAAAGTAGGGAGTTACAGGCAGGAAGTAGATCTGGTCGGCCACCCCTTCGGATGTCTGTACCGTAGCAATGTTCGGATTGATCAGGATGGTCTCAATACCCTCCTCTTTCAGGGCTTTCAGGGCTTGCGAGCCGGAGTAGTCAAACTCTCCTGCCTCGCCGATCTTCAAGGCTCCCGATCCGAGGATCAATACTTTTTTTGGTAGTTCCGGTTTTTCGGCTACCGGCTCTGCATCCAGTTTGAGATCGGGCATACCGGTAGTGAGCGATTCAATAAATAGATTGAACAGGAATTCGGTATCTACCGGGCCGCTTACTGCTTCGGGATGGAACTGAGCCGAGAACCAGGGTTTGGTCTTATGGCAGATACCCTCGTTGGATCCGTCGTTCATATTGAGGAAGAGCGATTCCCAGTCGCTACCCAGCGAATTATTATCCACGGCGTAACCGTGGTTCTGGCTCGTTACAAAGCAACGGTTGGTTCCCACCATACGTACCGGCTGGTTGTGGCTGCGGTGTCCGTATTTCAGTTTATAGATGCTGGCTCCTCCCGCCTTGGCAAGCAGCTGGTTACCCATACAGATACCGAAAATAGGTTTTCCGGTCTCCATCGCTTTGCGGATGTTCTGCACGGTTACATCGCAGGTATCCGGGTCGCCGGGGCCGTTAGAAATAAAGAGCCCGTCATATTCCAGGTGGTTAAAATCATAATCCCAAGGCACCCGAATCACCGCAACACCCCGTTTAAGCAGGCAGCGTACAATATTTGATTTTACACCGCAATCAATGAGTACTACTCTTTTTTTGCCGGCATCTTCTGTTCCGTAGTAAATAACCTCTTTACAGCTTGCTTTAGCTACTTGATTCACTAAGTTGGGGTCTCCAAAATCGATCTCATCATCGCTTTCGAAAACGATCTTTCCTTTCATGCTTCCTTTTTCACGAAGCAGTTTGGTGAGTTCGCGGGTATCGATCCCGTAAATACCGGGGATCTCTTCGTTCTTCAACCAGGCGCTGAGACTCTTCACAGCATTCCAGTGGCTATATTCAAAGGAGTAATCGGAGATGATAACCGCCTCCGTATAGATCTTTTCACCCTCCATAAAGCGGGGAAGGTTATCTTCACAAAGTTCCAGCGAAGGTACTCCGTAATTACCTACCAGCGGATAGGTGAGTACCAGGATCTGGCTGGCATACGAGGGGTCGGTAAGGCTCTCCGGATATCCTACCATGGCTGTGTTAAATACAACCTCACCGGCTACCGGTTTCTCATAACCGAACGACTTTCCCGTAAAACGGCTCCCGTCGTCAAGGATTAACGTCACGTTTCTTGCTTGCTGCATGTTGTTTGCTGTCAAAATATATTAGTTATACACATTCGTTCTTTAAAACTGATACACTTTTTCAATGTAATTGATAAAGGCCTCATTCACCAGTTTCACACCTCCCGGTGTAGGATAATCGCCGGAGAAATACCAGTCGCCCCGGTGATTGAGGCAGGCTTTGTGAAGACCCTCTAAGTGCTGATAGACAATCTCCACCTTTGCCTTCGTACCTGCCGGCGTAAGCAGTTCGACCATTTTGGCTGCGATCTCTTCATCCGTAAAGGGTGCATAGATCTCCTTTACATAGTTGATCAGCTGCTCTTTAGGCATTCCCTGCTGCTCCTTGCTACGGCGATAGGCTGAAGCGATCACATCCCGCATATCCCGCTCTTTCAGCAGTTCCACAGCTGCTTTAAAAGCGATAAACTCTTCCATGCGGGCCATATCAATGCCGTAATAGTCGGGATAACGCACCTGGGGCGAAGAGGATACGATGATGATCTTTTTAGGGTGGAGCCTGTCCAGGATACTGATAATACTCTGCCTGAGGGTAGTTCCCCGCACAATACTGTCGTCGATCACCACCAGATTATCTACCCCCGGCACCAGGCTGCCGTACGTAACATCGTATACGTGTTTGGCCAGATCGTTCCGACTATTATCTTCGGCGATAAAGGTACGCAATTTTATATCTTTTATCGCAACTTTTTCGCCGCGAATCCGCATCGAAAGGATCGATTCGATCTCCTTCTGGTCGTAATCGTGTCCCAGTAGAGCGATCTTTTTTGCCTTCAGGGTATTGAGGTAATTATTAAGCCCCTCCAGCATTCCATAGAAAGCTACTTCGGCCGTATTGGGAATAAAGGAGAAGACCGTGTGTTCAATATCGTAATTGACCGCCTTCAGGATCGGTTTTACCAGCTGGTTACCCAGCTGCTTCCGTTCGTTATAAATAGCTTGGTCACTACCCCTGCTAAAATAGATCCGCTCAAATGAACAGGCCTTTACCTCTTTTGACTTGTTGATTTGAGCGGTACGAACTTTTCCTTCTTTATTAATAAGTAAGGATTGCCCCGGTTGTAATTCTTTGATGGAGTCTGCCGGAACATTCATGGCCGTTTGTATGACGGGCCGTTCGGAAGCAAGGACCACTATTTCATCGTCCATATACCAGAAGGCGGGCCTTATGCCCCAGGGATCGCGTACGGCAAATGATTCGCCGCTACCGGTGAGGCCGCAGATGACATATCCGCCGTCCCAGTTCTTACTGGAAGACTTCAGTACGTTGGAGAGTTCTATATGATCTTCTATATACCGGGTGATATCCATTCCTTTTAGTTCCTGCTCTTCGGCCTCCTGGAAAAGACGTTCCACCTCCCTGTCTAAGCGGTGCCCTATCTGCTCCAGTATGATATAGGTATCGGAGTACTTGCGGGGGTGTTGCCCGCAGGCGATAATGGAAGCGAAGATCTCATCTACATTGGTCATATTGAAGTTACCGCACAAAGCCAGGTTCTTGGCACGCCAGTTGTTTCTCTGAAGGAGAGGGTGCACATACGAGAGCCCCGACTTACCGGTAGTAGAGTAACGGAGATGACCCATATAAGCCTCACCGGCAAAGGGTAGGAACTTTTTAGCATACTCCGCGTCATTGAGTTGCGCTAGGGTAAGATTCTTATAATTCTCCTGTACAATACGGAAGATCTCCGTAATAGCATCCGTACCCTGAGCACGCTCACGGAACATATACTCTTTGCCCGGGTTGGCTTCGAGTTTTACACAGGCCAGACCCGCTCCTTCCTGTCCCCGGTTGTGTTGCTTCTCTATTATCAGATAGAGTTTGTTCAATCCATACATCCAGGTGCCATACTTCTCCTGGTAATACTCCAGCGGTTTAAGCAGGCGGATCATGGCGACCCCACATTCGTGTTTCAGTTGTTCCATATCTTTTTATTTCTCTCGTTAGTTCTTATTCTACAGTGACTGATTTGGCTAAGTTCCGGGGCTGGTCTACATCTTTGCCTTTGCATACGGCGATGTGGTAAGCCAGCATCTGGAGCGGCACCGTGGTGATAAGCGGATCGAGGCACTCCAGAGTAGCCGGTAATTCAATGCAATAATCAGCGATACTCGATATCACATCATCCCCCTCCGTTACTAAGGCAATCACCCTTCCCTGCCGGGCTTTGATCTCCTGTATGTTGCTTAATACTTTTTTGTAAAGTCCGTTATGAGTGGCAATAACCACCACCGGCATTTCAGCATCGATCAGGGCAATAGGCCCGTGCTTCATCTCTGCTGCCGGATACCCTTCGGCATGTATATAGGATATTTCTTTCAGTTTCAACGCTCCCTCCAGGGCCACCGGATAGCTGTAACCACGTCCCAGGTAGATAAAGTTATGGGCGTAGGTAAATATCTGCGAAAGCCCCGCAATGCGGTGGTTCAGTTCGAGTACCTTTTTCATCTTTTCGGGAATGTGGCTCAGCTCTTTCACTATCTCCAGGAACTCTTCACGGGGAAGGCTCTGTTTCTCTTTAGCCAGTGTAAGGGCCAGCATGGCAAGTACCGTGACTTGTCCGGTAAAGGCTTTGGTAGAGGCTACCCCGATCTCAGGTCCCACATGGATATAGGATCCCGTATGGGTAGCCCGGGGAATAGAAGATCCTACCGAATTGCATATACCGTAAATAAAAGCCCCACGTGAGCGGGCCAGCTCAATGGCAGCCAGCGTATCAGTTGTCTCTCCCGATTGAGAGATAGCGATCACCACATCCTGCTCATCGATCACCGGGTCCCGGTACCGGAACTCCGACGCATACTCTACCTCTACCGGAATCCGGCAGAAACTCTCGATCAGGTGCTTCCCGATCAGGGCTGCGTGCCACGAAGTACCGCACGCCACAATAATAAAGCGGCGGGCACCAAGCAGTTTCTCTTTATAATCGATCACGGCCGAAAGTACTACATTGTCGGCATCCACATTGATACGCCCGCGCATGCAATCGTAAATACAATCGGGCTGCTCAAAGATCTCCTTCAGCATAAAGTGAGAAAATCCTCTCTTTTCCAGCTGTCCCAGGTTGAGTTTTACCTCTTTAATTTCGGGATTTATCTCTACATTCTTAAAGTTTACCACTTTAAGCTCTTCTCCCCGGCGGATGATAGCGATCTCTTCATCGTCCAGATAAACGACTTTATCGGTATACTCTACAATAGGAGTAGCATCCGAAGCGAGGAAGAGCTCCTCCTCTCCTATTCCTACCACCAGCGAGCTGCTCTTACGGGCGGCAATGATTTGGTCGGGATTATTCTTCTCCAATACCGCGATCGCATACGCACCGATCACCTCCTGGAGGGCAAGCTGCACAGCCGAGAGCAGATCCAGCTTGTTAGTGACCATTATATAGTCAATCAACTGCACTAATACTTCCGTATCGGTAGAACTTTTAAAAACATAACCTTTGGATTGTAACTTTTCTTTCAGGATGGCATAATTCTCAATAATGCCGTTATGGATAAGTGCGAGATTCTCTGAAGAGGAGTAATGAGGATGGGCATTTGCCTGGGAGGGTTCCCCGTGCGTGGCCCAGCGTGTGTGAGCAATTCCGACTGTACCGGAAATATCTTTCTCGGCAGCAAAACTCTCCAGGTCTGAGACCTTTCCTTTTGCTTTATAAACATTCAAATGCCGGTTGTTACTGATGAGTGCTACCCCTGCGCTGTCATACCCACGGTACTCCAGTCGTTTTAATCCTTTTATAAGGATGGGGTAGGCTTGCTTAGTGCCAATATAGCCTACTATTCCACACATATCGGTTCGTCTGTTAATTTGCAGTTGCAAAGATACATATTAATATTACACAAAGACAAAA
>JAJPZL010000104.1 GCA_021204375.1 Bacteroides sp. | reverse complement strand
AAGAGTTCAATACATATTCTACTATGCGGTATTATTTCTCTACTGGCAAAGCCGTTGGTAAGTTTGTGTCGTGCGTAAATATGTATATCAGAATATATAGAAAGTCTTTCTCACTTCCATGTGTGAAAGGCTTTTTCTTAATAGCTTATTTATAAAAACATAATATATACTAAGATGAGTGACAGATTATTTGTTTTTGATACCACCTTGAGGGATGGTGAACAGGTACCCGGATGTCAGTTGAATACTGTAGAGAAGATCCAGGTAGCCCGTGCACTAGAAGCATTGGGGGTAGATGTAATTGAGGCCGGCTTCCCTATTTCAAGTCCGGGAGATTTTAATTCGGTGATAGAGATCTCCAAAGCGGTTACCTGGCCCACTATTTGCGCGCTGACCCGTGCCGTAAAAAAAGATATTGAGGTAGCTGCCGATGCACTGAAATATGCCAAGCGTAAACGTATCCATACAGGGATCGGTACTTCTGATTCCCACATCAAGTATAAGTTCAATTCTAACCGGGAGGAGATCATTGAGCGGGCTGTAGAGGCTGTGAAGTATGCGAGATGTTTTGTGGATGATGTGGAGTTCTATGCGGAAGATGCTGGTCGTACCGATAATGAATACCTGGCCCGGGTGGTAGAGGCTGTGATCAAGGCAGGGGCTACTGTAGTGAATATTCCGGATACTACCGGGTATTGCCTCCCTTCTGAGTATGGAGCAAAGATCAAATACCTGATGGAGCATGTAGATGAAATTGATAAAGCTATCCTCTCTACGCACTGCCACAACGATCTGGGTATGGCTACTGCTAATACGATCAGCGGCGTGTTGAATGGTGCCCGTCAGGTGGAGGTCACGATCAATGGTATCGGGGAGCGGGCAGGAAATACCTCTCTGGAAGAGGTGACTATGATCCTGAAAAGTCATCGTGAACTGAATATTGATACGAATATCAATACGCAGAAAATTTATCCGACCAGCCGTATAGTCTCCAGCCTGATGAATATGCCGGTGCAACCCAATAAAGCGATCGTAGGTAAGAATGCGTTTGCCCACTCTTCGGGTATTCACCAGGATGGGGTATTGAAAAATATCCAGACGTATGAAATTATTAATCCGCAGGATGTAGGTATCAATGATAACTCGATTGTACTGACCGCACGCAGTGGCCGGGCCGCTTTGAAACATCGGTTATCGGTGTTGGGAATTGAGCTGGAACAGGAGAAACTGGATAAGGTTTACGAAGAGTTCCTGAAACTGGCAGACCGCAAGAAAGATATTAACGATGATGATATCCTGGTTATTGCCGGTGCTGACCGTACTGTCAATCACCGGATCAAACTGGAATACTTACAGGTAACCAGTGGGGTAGGCGTCCGTCCGGTGGCAAGTATCGGCCTTAATATTGCCGGCGAAAGCTTTGAGGCTGCTGCCAGCGGGAACGGACCGGTAGATGCTGCCATCAAAGCCCTTAAAAAGATCATTAACCGTCAGATGTCTTTGCGGGAGTTTACGATCCAGGCGATCAGCAAGGGAAGTGACGATGTGGGTAAGGTACACATGCAGGTAGAGTATGACGGACGTGAGTACTACGGCTTCGGAGCGAATACCGATATTGTAGCTGCTTCGGTAGAAGCCTATATTGATTGTATCAATAAGTTTACTAAATAACATAGAAGAGTAAGAAGAAATGAATACATTGTTTGACAAGATCTGGGATGCCCACGTAGTAACTACGGTTACAGAGGGTCCTACCCAATTATATATTGACAGGTTGTATTGTCATGAAGTGACCAGTCCGCAGGCTTTTGCCGGAATGCGTGCCCGTGGCCTGAAGTGTTTCCGTCCTGAAAAGATCTTCTGTATGCCGGACCACAATACACCGACACACGACCAGGATAAAACCATTGAGGATGAGATCTCACGGACGCAGGTAGAAACGCTGGCTCAGAATGCTGCTGAGTTCGGATTGAACCACTTTGGTATGCTGCATCCCAAGAATGGTATTATCCATGTGGTGGGTCCTGAACGGGGATTGACCCTGCCGGGTATAACGATCGTATGTGGTGACTCACATACTTCTACGCACGGTGCTATGGGAGCGGTTGCTTTTGGTATCGGTACCAGTGAAGTGGAGATGGTCATGGCTTCCCAGTGTATTTTACAGTCGCGGCCTAAGACCATGCGTATCTCCGTAGAGGGTAAACTGGCTAAAGGGGTAACTGCCAAGGATATGGCTCTTTATATTATTGCCCGGATGACAACCGGAGGGGCTACCGGATACTTTGTAGAGTATGCCGGTGAGGCGGTGCGCAGCCTCTCTATGGAGGGACGCCTGACACTTTGTAACCTTTCTATTGAGATGGGGGCCCGTGGGGGAATAATCGCTCCGGATGAAGTTACTTTTGAGTATATTAAAGGTAGAGAGTATGTTCCCCAGGGTGAGGAGTGGGAAAAATTACTGGCTTACTGGAAGACGCTTAAGAGTGACGAGGATGCTACCTTTGATAAGGAGATCACTTTCCGGGCCGAAGATATAGAACCGATGATCACCTACGGTACCAATCCGGGTATGGGTATTGGAATTACAGAGAGGATCCCTGCGCTGGAGAGCGTGGATGAAGCGGGTCGTATCTCTTATCTGAAGTCTCTGGAATATATGGGATTTGCCCCGGAAGAGTCTTTGCTGGGTAAGAAGATTGATTATGTATTCCTGGGATCGTGTACGAACGGACGTATTGAAGATTTCCGTGACTTTGCCGCTTTGGTAAAAGGAAAGAAAAAGGCGGAAGGTGTAGTGGCCTGGTTGGTGCCGGGTTCCTGGATGGTCGATGAGCAGATCCGTAAAGAGGGGCTGGATAAAGTACTGGAAGAGGCGGGATTTGAGATCCGTCAGCCGGGATGTTCGGCGTGTCTGGCTATGAACGACGATAAGGTTCCTGCGGGTAAATATGCGGTCTCTACTTCCAACCGTAACTTTGAGGGAAGACAGGGACCGGGAGCCAGGACCTTGCTGGCAAACCCGTTAGTTGCTGCTGCTGCTGCGGTAACAGGTGTTATTACCGATCCTCGTACCATGATGTAATACCTTTAAAAGAGAGATTAAGATGAAAGAAAAATTTAATATATTGACATCTACCTGCATTCCGTTACCTCTTGAGAATGTGGATACAGACCAGATTATTCCGGCACGTTTCCTCAAAGCGACTACCCGGGAGGGCTTTGGAGATAACCTTTTCCGTGACTGGAGATACGATAAAGAGGGAAATAAGATCGGATCGTTCGTATTGAATGATCCTACCTATAGCGGAAAGATCCTGGTAGGAGGTAAGAATTTCGGTTCGGGTTCGAGCCGTGAACATGCAGCCTGGGCGATTGCCGGTTATGGATTTCGTGTAGTGGTATCCAGCTTCTTTGCAGATATCTTCCGGAACAATGCGTTGAATAACTTTGTGCTTCCGGTAGTGGTGAGTGAGGATTTTCTGGCAGAGCTTTTTGCTTCGATTGAAAAGGATCCTAAAGCAGAAGTGGAAGTAAACCTTCCGGCACAGACGATCACCAATAAGGCTACGGGACGTAGTGAAACATTTGAAATTAACTCTTATAAAAAACATTGTCTGGAGAATGGGCTGGACGATATCGACTATCTGCTGACCAATAAAGATAAGATCGAATCATGGGAAGAGAAGTCAAGATAGAGATCATGGACACAACACTCCGCGACGGTGAACAAACCAGCGGAGTGTTGTTCGTCCCCCATGAAAAACTGATGATCGCCCGTCTTTTGCTGGAAGAGCTGAAGGTAGACCGTATTGAAGTGGCCTCTGCCCGGGTTTCTGACGGTGAGTTTGAAGGGGTGAAGATGATCTGTGACTGGGCTGCCCGGCGCAACATGCTCCACCGAGTCGAAGTACTGGGCTTTGTGGATGGTCAAACTTCGGTTGACTGGATAAGGAGTGCCGGTGGCAGGGTGATTAACCTGTTGTGCAAAGGTTCGCTGAAACATTGTACGTAACAACTTAAACGTACTCCTAAAGAACACATCGAAGAGATCCTGGCAGTGGTCCGGTATGCGGACGAGCAGGAGGTAGATGTCAATATCTACCTGGAGGACTGGAGTAACGGGATGAAGAGCTCTCCTGAATATGTTTTCCAGATGGTGGACGGACTCAAAGATTCTGGTATCAAGCGTTTTTATGCTTCCCGATACACTGGGTATCCTGAATCCGTTGCAGGTCATAGAGTTTATGCGCAAAATGAAGAAACGGTATCCGGATCTCCATTTTGATTTCCATCCCCATAATGATTACGACCTGGCTGTCAGTAATGTACTGGCGACTGTACTGAGCTGTGTAAAGGGATTGCATACTACTATTAATGGCCTAGGAGAACGGGCCGGAAATGCGCCGCTTGCCAGTGTGCATGCTATTCTGAAGGATCATTTCAATGCGGTGACCCATATTGAGGAGAGCCGTCTGAATGATGTAAGCCGGGTAGTAGAGTCCTACTCCGGAATCATTATTCCTCCCAATAAACCGATCGTGGGTGAGAATGTATTTACCCAGGTAGCCGGTGTGCATGCGGATAGCGATAGTAAAGATAAGCTTTATTACAATGATCTGCTCCCGGAGCGTTTCGGGCGGGTTCGTGAATATGCGCTGGGTAAGACCAGTGGGAAAGCCAATATCCGCAAGAACCTGGAGAGCCTGGGACTGGAACTGGACGAAGATGCAATGCGTAAAGTCACGTAGCGGATCATTGAACTGGGAGACAAGAAGGAGCTGGTTACACAGGAGGATCTTCCTTATATTATTTCGGATGTGCTCAAACATGACGGTGCCAGCAACAAGGTGGTATTGAAGAGCTATTTTGTAACCCTGGCCCACAGCCTGAGACCCATGGCTTCCCTGAGTATTGAGATCAACGGAGAGTTGTATGAGAGCAGCTCTTCGGGTGATGGACAATACGATGCGTTTGTACGGGCTTTGCGCCTGATCTACAAGAAGACACTGGGGCGAAAATTCCCGATGTTGCTTAATTATGCGGTAACGATCCCTCCGGGTGGTCGTACGGATGCATTTGTACAGACGGTGATCACCTGGAGCTACCAGGATAAGGTGTTCCGTACTCGTGGGCTGGATGCCGACCAGACGGAGGCTGCCATCAAAGCTACTATCAAGATGCTCAATATGATCGAAGAGTATTAATCAATAATTAATCATCCGCATTTCCCGATTCACGGGAGAGGCGGATCTTGTATGAATTTAAGTTTTAAAACAGAATAATCAGGTATGAAATTAAACATTGTCGTTTTGCCGGGCGACGGGATCGGACCGGAAATCATTGAACAGGCTCTGGAAGTGACCCAAGCTGTGTGTGAGAAGTTTGGACACGAATTAACGTATGAATATGCCATCTGCGGGGCGGATGCGATCGATAAAGTGGGGAATCCTTATCCCGATGAAACGCACGAACTTTGTATGAAGAGTGATGCGGTGCTTTTCGGGGCTGTAGGCCATCCTAAATTTGATAACGATCCTTCTGCCAAGGTGCGTCCGGAGCAGGGATTGCTGGCTATGCGTAAAAAGCTGGGTCTGTATGCCAATATCCGTCCGGTCACTACATTCAAAAGCCTGATCCATAAATCACCGCTGCGTCCGGACCTGGTAAGAGGGGCTGATTTTATGTGTATCCGTGAACTGACGGGGGGACTCTATTTTGGACGTCCGCAGGGTCGTTCGGAAGATGGGAATACGGCTTACGATACGTGTGTGTATACCCGTGAAGAGGTGACACGGATTGTTACCCTGGCGTATGAGTATGCGATGAAGCGTCGTAAAAAACTGACCATCGTGGATAAAGCGAATGTACTGGCTACTTCGCGTCTGTGGAGAGAGGTTGCCAAAGAGATCGAACTTAACTATCCGGAGGTAGAGACGGAATATATGTTTGTGGACAATGCTGCGATGCGTATGATCCAGTGGCCGACTGACTTTGATGTAATGGTTACGGAAAACATGTTCGGGGATATTCTGACGGACGAGGGTTCTGTTATTACCGGTTCTATGGGATTGCTTCCTTCGGCCTCTATCGGTACGCATACTTCTGTGTTTGAGCCGATCCACGGATCGTGGCCGCAGGCTGCCGGGCAGAATATTGCCAACCCATTGGCTACTATTCTTTCTGCTGCCATGATGTTTGATTATGCTTTCGACCTGAAAGAGGAGGCTGAACTGATCCGCAGGGCTGTAGATGCCTCTATGGATACGAATGTTCGTACACAGGATATCCAGGTAGAGGGAGAAAAAGGGTGCTCGACTTCGGAAGTAGGGAACTGGATCGTTAATTATATCCGGGAAAATTAATTCCCTGACAGATAAAGAGGAGGCGCTGAAGACCCGGACCGGGTTTTCAGCGTTTTTTATGGGTGCTCTTTTTGGAGTTCGCATTGCCGGTTGCATACGGTCCCCTCTTTTTCGAATTCCAGGGTGGCGTGTGTTATTTTGTGTGCTTCCAGTTCGTTCCGGATCCTCTCTTTGATCTCTTCCATTTGATTGTAGTTGTTGATAATGACATGAGCAGTTAAGGCGTTCTCCGTGGTACTGATGGCCCAGATATGGATGTGGTAGATCCCTTGTACACCGGGTATTTCCCGGATCAGTGTTTCGATCTCTTCTTTCCGGATACCGGTGGGTACTCCATCCATAGAGAGCCGGATGCTGTCGTGTAACAGGCTGAAAGTGGATAAAAGAATGACCAGGGCGATCACGATCCCCAGGATAGGGTCTATGATGTACCATCCGGTATGATTGATCACGATGCCGGAGATCACTACTCCTACGGAGACCAGGGTATCGGCTACCATGTGGAGATAGGCTCCTTTTACATTCAGGTCCCGGTCTTTCTCTTTGATGAAGAGATAGGCTGTGAACCCGTTGATCAGTACTCCGATGCCGGCTACTGCTGCAATCGCTGTTCCGGGGATCTCCGTAGGATCATGGAGCTTGTGGATGCTTTCGAAGAAGATCCCTCCTACGGCTATGATCAGGATAATGGCATTGAGCAGGGATACCAGTATGGTACTTTTTTATAACCGTATGTATAGTTGTCGTTTGCTTTTACTTTGGCCAGGCGGAAGGCAAGCAGGGCCAGTACCAGGCTTACCACATCACTCAGGTTGTGGCCGGTATCTGCCAACAGCGCGAGGGAGTCGAACCATAAGCCTGCGCCGAATTCGGCAAAGACAAAGAAGAGGTTTAGCAGAATACCGATGATAAAGGCTTTGTTCAGAGCGTGTAACTCTGGCGTATGAGGATGGGAGTGAGCTTATGAATGGCTCTGGGACATAGCGGATCCGGTTTAGTTTCGACTTATAAATTTTTGGGTATTTATTTAAACAACTTAGGAATTTAAAAGTTTTTCTTCCTTATCTTTGTGACATTATAATAAGTAGATACGACATGGCAAAAATTGCAAATCAACTGACGGATCTCATCGGTAATACTCCCCTGCTGGAGCTGGGAAGATATAGTAAAGAGCATTGTTTGAACACTCCTCTTGTGGCAAAGCTGGAGGGTTTTAATCCGGGTGGAAGTGTAAAAGACCGGGTGGCGCTGGCAATGATCGAAGATGCTGAACAGAAGGAGCTGTTAAAGAGCGGAGCGACTATTATAGAGCCGACCAGTGGGAATACGGGGATCGGTTTGGCGATGGTATCGGCCATTAAAGGGTACCGGTTGATCCTTACTATGCCGGAAACGATGAGTATAGAACGGCGTAACCTGTTGCGTGCTCTGGGTGCGGAGATCGTGCTGACGGACGGTACAACCGGTATGAAAGGTTCTGTAGAGAGGGCAGAAGAGCTGAAAAGGGAGATCCCGGGTGCTGTAATTTTGCAGCAATTCGAGAATCCGGCCAATCCTGCCGCTCACCAGGCTACGACGGCTGAAGAGATCTGGAGAGATACGGAGGGGAAGATCGATCTGTTTGTGGCTTGTGTTGGTACCAGCGGAACTGTTTGCGGAGTAGGTACCCGTTTGAAGGAGTATAACTCGGAGATCCGGGTGATCGCTGTGGAACCGGCTTCGAGTCCGCTGTTAAGTAGTGGCCAGGCAGGACCTCACCGGATCCAGGGGATCGGGGCTAATTTTATTCCTCCGGTTTATGATCCTACTGTGGTGGATGAAGTGTTTACGGTTGCGGATGACGAGGCGATCCGTGCCGGACGTGAACTGGCATCCCTGGAAGGAGTACTGGCGGGTATCTCTTCGGGAGCTGCGGTGTATGCTGCCCGTCAGGTGGCTTTAAGGGAGGAGTTTAAAGATAAAAAGATCGTTGCCTTATTGCCGGATACGGAGGAGAGGTATCTCTCTACGGAACTTTATGCATTTGATGCCTATATCCTGGATTAATATAAAAAAAATATGTTGTTACTACTCTTTGCGGCTCTTTTTCCCTCTTTACAGGCCCAGTCCCTCTATCAGGAACTGGCAGAAAAAGGAGTTGAGATGGCGGAGGAAAATCGCCTGGAAGAGGCAGAGCAATATTTTCGGGAGGCGCTCAAAGTGGATCCTTATAATGTAAAGAATGCGCTTCTGTTCTCTAATCTGGGTACTATTCAGCGCCGGATGGCCCGTTACGAGGAGGCCATTGAGTCTTATACGCTGGCATTGAACCTGCTTCCTTACTCTGTTCCGGTGCTTCTGGATTGTGCCTCCCTGTATGTACAGGCGGGAGAGACGGACAAGGCTTTTACTGATTATTGCCAGGTGCTGGATATGGACCGGGAGAACCTGGAGGCTTACCAGATGCGTGCCTATATCTACCTGATCCGGAAAGATTATAAAGCGGCCCGGATTGATTTTAATAAGGTGTTGCAGTTGGATCCTTCCAACTACCATGCCCGTTTTGGAATGGCTACTGTTTACCAGGATATAAAAGAGTATGCTCAATCGCTGGAGCTGCTGAATGTTTTATTGATGGAGTATCCGGAAGATGCGGTCCTCTATGTCTCCCGGGCAGGAGTGGAACGTGAAATGAACCAGTATGAAGTAGCGTTGGCGGATCTGGACAGAGCCCTTGAACTATCTCCCGCCCTGGTGGATGCTTACTTGTTAAGGAGAGATGTGTTACTGAGCCAGGATAAAAAGAAAGGAGCTCGGGAGGATTTTGAAAAGGCTATTGAACTGGGCATTCCCCGTGCCAACCTGCAAGAGCAGTTACGGAAATGCAAATGAGGAGAGAACTTTTTATCAGCCCTCTTTCACATGTTCTTTAATGGTCCGGGTAAATATTTTTCCGTACTTCTCTTTTTTGTATTCTCCGATGCCGTTTACTTCTCCGAACTCTTCTACAGTGGTCGGTTTATGATCGCAAAGCGTTTTAAATACCTTGTCTGTTAAGATGATATAAGGGGGTAAAGCCATCTCTTCTGCCAGCTTCTTCCGCAAGGCGCGTAATTTTTTGAACAAAAGTTCATCCTTGTTTTGTAAAATAAGCTCTTTTACTGTGCCTGGAATGCCCTGGGGGATAGTTTTCTTTTTCCTGCCTTTACGGGGTATGAACTCTTCCTGTTTGATAGTAACCAGCATGGCTTTCTCTCTTCCGTATAAGACCTCTTTACCGGAAGAGGTGATCTTCAGGTAGTTATTTTTGTTATAGGCAATTTCCACATACCCGAGGTGAAGCATCTGTACCAGGTAGTTTTGCCAGTCTCGTCCGGGAATATCTCTTCCTGCGCCAAAGGTTTTCAGCTTTTCAAATCCTTTTTCGGTGATCTCTTTGGTAAAATTGCCCCGTAAGATGTCGATCAGCTGCCGGGTAGATGCTTTTTGTTCCGTACGTATGATAGCACTGAGTGCCTTTTGTACAATAATGGTTCCGTCAAAGCGTTCGGGAGGATTCCTGCATACGTCACAATTCCCGCAATCACAATCCATCGATTCCCCGAAATAGTTCAGCAATATCCTGCGCCGGCAGATGTCAGCTTCTGCATATTGTTGCATACGCTGGAGCTTTTCCAGGTTCATGGTTTGCTGTCCGCTATCATTGGCAAATTTGGTAAGCAGGATCAGATCGGCCAGGGAATAGAAGAGTATGGTCTCACTTTTCATGCCGTCTCTTCCTGCGCGCCCTATCTCCTGGTAAAAGCTTTCGATGCTTTTGGGTAGGTTATAGTGCATGCCCCACCGTACATTGGATTTATCGATCCCTATTCCGAAAGCAATGGTGGCACATACTACCTGGATGCGGTCGTTGATAAAATCGTTCTGGGTCTTTTCTCTTTGCAGGTTGCTCAGGCCGGCGTGGTACACTCCGCCGGCTATTCCGTTCTTCCGGAGGGTCTCTGCTACTTTTTCGGTATTGCTGCGGCTCAGGCAGTAGATGATCCAGCTTTCTCCCGGATGGTTACGGATAAATTCTATAATGGATCTGTTCTTATCGCTTCCTGACAGACCAGTCTTTACTGTCAGGTTGAGGTTCGGTCTGTCAAAGGAGGTGATAAAGGTACGGGGAGAGCGCAGGTTCAGTTGTTGCAGGATGTCCTGCCGGGTGATCTTATCGGCGGTCGCCGTGAGTGCGATAACCGGAACATCCGGGTGATTCCTTTTGATAATTTTCAACTGGTTATACTCCGGGCGGAAATCGTGTCCCCACTGCGAAATACAGTGTGCCTCATCAATAGCAAAGAGAGAGATCCGGAACTCCTGAAATAAGTATTCCATTTCTGTAAGCAATCTTTCAGGAGAGATATAAAGAAGTTTGATTTTTCCCTCAATATATTTCCTCCGGAGGGTCATATTTTCACTTTCGCTGTTCCTACTGTTAAGGGCACCTGCCGGTATGCCGTTGGCATTCAGGGTATCTACCTGGTCTTTCATCAGGGAAATAAGAGGGGATATGACCACCGCAGTGCCTTCCAGTAAGAGGGCAGGAAGCTGGTAACAGATGGATTTCCCGCCTCCGGTAGGCATTAATGCCAAAGAATCTTCTCCTTTCATTACGTGGGTAATGATCTCTTGCTGGTGGGGACGAAAGGAGGTATAACCGAAATAATTTTTAAGTGTCTGTAGCATACTCTGTAATCATGTTCTTTTTTTCAAAGAGATACCAAAGATATACTATTTTCTTTGATAAAACCGAAGAAGCGGGAACGATTTTACGATACAGGAACTGGAATCGTTGTTAATATTTCTCCTCTATTTGTTAAGGGTTGTTTAAAAAGGAATTGTTTGTAATGTTTTCGAAAATAAAATGTCAAAATAGTTGCAGTTTTGAAAATATATTTAGATATTTGTATCAGGAAAAAACATTGTTTTTTATACCTATACCAGTTAATTTATAATGATTATCCGCATGATGTCCGTTGATTTATTGAACATCATATGAATG
>JAJPZL010000414.1:9870-11441 GCA_021204375.1 Bacteroides sp. | reverse complement strand
CATGAGTAACCAGCTTGAAAAAGTAAAAGAGCTAATTGCTCTTCGTGCTCAGACCCGTTTAAGTGGTGGAGAAAAGGCCATCGAAAAACAACATGCCAAAGGGAAATATACAGCCCGTGAACGTATTGCACAGTTATTGGACGAAGGCAGCTTCGAAGAGATGGATATGTTTGTAAAACACAGATGTACCAACTTCGGACAGGAAAAAAAATCGTACCTGGGGGATGGAGTAGTAACCGGTTATGGTACTATTGAAGGTCGCTTGGTATACGTTTTTGCACAGGATTTCACCGTATTCGGAGGTTCTCTCTCTGAAACCATGTCCCAGAAGATCTGTAAAGTGATGGATATGGCTATGAAAATGGGAGCACCCGTTATCGGTATCAACGATTCAGGTGGTGCCCGTATCCAGGAAGGTATCAATGCCCTGGCAGGCTATTCTGAAATTTTCCAGCGCAACATTCTGGCATCCGGTGTTATTCCCCAGATCTCCGGGATCTTCGGACCCTGTGCCGGAGGTGCCGTATATTCACCTGCCCTGACAGATTTCACGCTGATGACCGAAGGAACCTCCTATATGTTCCTTACAGGACCCAAAGTAGTAAAAACAGTAACCGGAGAAGATGTGACCCAGGAAGAACTGGGAGGAGCCAGCGTACATGCCAGTAAATCAGGTGTTACCCACTTTACAGCTGAAAATGAAGAGGAAGGGCTTACCATCATCCGTAAGCTTTTAAGCTACATGCCTCAGAATAACCTCGAAGAGGCTCCTATGCTGACTTGTACAGATCCTATCGACCGTATTGAAGACTCACTCAATGAAATTATTCCCGATAGCCCGAACAAACCGTATGATATGTACGAAGTGATCGGTGCTATTGTAGATAACGGTGAGTTCCTGGAAGTACAGAAAGATTATGCTAAGAACCTGATCATTGGTTTTGCCCGTTTCAACGGACAATCCGTAGGAATTGTGGCCAACCAGCCTAAATTACTGGCCGGGGTACTCGACAGCAACGCTTCCCGCAAAGGTGCCCGTTTTGTTCGTTTCTGCGATGCGTTCAATATTCCGCTTGTAACACTGGTAGATGTTCCGGGATTCCTTCCGGGAACCGGACAGGAGTACAACGGAGTTATCCTGCATGGAGCTAAGTTACTGTATGCTTACGGAGAAGCCACTGTGCCTAAAGTAACCGTTACCCTGCGTAAATCTTACGGTGGTTCACACATTGTAATGAGCTGTAAGCAACTTCGCGGTGATATGAACTACGCATGGCCCACTGCCGAGATCGCCGTAATGGGTGGTACAGGAGCTGTAGAAGTACTCTATGCAAGAGAAGCCAAAGAAGCAGCTGATCCTGCTGCATTTATGGCAGAAAAAGAAACAGAATACAATAAGCTTTTTGCTAATCCTTATAACGCTGCCAAATATGGTTATATCGATGATGTAATTGAACCCAGAAATACCCGTTTCCGCGTGATCCGGGCCCTGCAGCAATTACAGACCAAGAAGCTGGCCAACCCACCCAAAAAGCACGGTAACATTCCTTTATAATTTTTAAACAGAACAT
>JAJPZL010000414.1:0-9860 GCA_021204375.1 Bacteroides sp. | reverse complement strand
CGGTACTGGTAACAGTTCTTCTTGGCATTCATGCAGAGAGTCCTACCAGCATCCGTATTAATGAGGTGCTGATAGTGAATGAAGAGAACTATCAGGATGATTATGGGGTGCATAGTGCCTGGATAGAACTTTTCAACACCTCTTTTGGAACTGTGGATATTAAAGGTTGCTACCTGACCAACGACAGGAATAACCCGACCATGTATTCTATTCCTAAAAGTGATGCGCTTACTAAGATCAAACCGCGTCAACATGTACTTTTCTGGGCAGACGGTAAGCCTGAAAGAGGGACTTTCCATGTAAATTTTATGCTTGATCCCAATAAAGATAACTACATCGGACTGTATGACTCGAACGGGAAAACATTGATTGATGAAGTAGTGATTCCTGCCGGACAGATAGCCGACCACTCTTACGGACGTCTGGAAGACGGTGGCACTACATGGGTAGCAAAAGGGGTAAAACATGGTAGTTACGTTACTCCCAGTACCAACAACCTGACTCAGGATAAGAACGAAAAAATTGAAAATTTCCGCGAACAGGATGCAAGTGGTATAGGGATGGTTCTTACCGCTATGATTGTAGTATTCAGCGGACTCCTCATTCTTTTCCTTATCTTTAAGTTTGTAGGTAATACGGCTGTTAAGATGAGCAAACGCAATGCGATGAAAGCTCATGGTATTACCGACAAGGCCGAAGCTAAAGAGATCGGACTGGGAAGACGTTCCGGAGAAGAGTTTGCCGCTATTGGTATGGCTATGCATGAATATCTGAACGATGTACACGACATCGAAGATATGATCATCACTATTAACAAAGTAAAACGTACCTATTCGCCCTGGAGTTCCAAAATATATACTTTGCGTGAAACTCCCAAAAAGTAAGTGTAACAACAGTAAATTTCAAACAGTATGAAAGAATACAAATATAAGATCAACGGTAATCCTTACACTGTAGTAGTGAACGACGTTGATGAAAACAATATAGCCCATGTAGAAGTGAACGGAACTCCCTACAAGGTTGAACTTAATAAACCTGTAAAAGCAGCTGCAAAACCCATTACCCGCCCGGCTTCGACTCCGAGAACCTCTACGGGAGCACCGGTGGTATCAAGACCAGCCGGTGGTAGCGGCAAAGATGCCGTGAAGTCGCCCCTGCCCGGTGTTATCCTTGAAATAAAGGTCAAAGAGGGCGAAGAGGTGAAAAAAGGCCAGGTAGTAGTAATATTGGAAGCTATGAAGATGGAGAACAATATTAATGCTCATAAAGACGGAAAGATCACAGGTATTAAAGTTAATAAAGGAGATTCAGTATTGGAAAATGCCGATCTCGTAATAATCGAATAACAGTATGGGAGATTTCTTATCATTTTTAGGAAGTAACCTTGCCGATTTCTGGAATTACACAGGCTTTGCGAATGCAACCGGGGGACATATTTTTATGATCCTGATAGGTATAGTCTTTATCTACCTGGCCGTTGCCAAAGAGTTTGAGCCCATGTTACTTATTCCAATCGGTTTTGGTATGTTGATCGGTAATATTCCATTCAATATGGAAGCCGGTCTGAATGTAGGTATTTATGAAGAGGGATCCGTACTGAATATCCTTTACCAGGGAGTAACTTCCGGATGGTATCCGCCCCTTATATTCCTGGGAATCGGTGCCATGACAGATTTTTCCGCCCTGATATCCAACCCCAAGTTAATGCTGATCGGAGCTGCCGCCCAATTCGGTATTTTCGGAGCTTATATGATCGCCCTGGCTATGGGATTCGAACCCAACCAGGCAGGAGCCATCGGTATTATCGGTGGTGCGGATGGTCCTACGGCTATCTTCCTCTCTTCCAAGCTGGCACCTAACCTGATGGGAGCTATTGCCGTATCGGCCTACTCTTACATGGCCCTGGTCCCGGTGATCCAGCCGCCTATTATGCGTCTGCTTACTACCAGCAAAGAGAGAGTGATCCGGATGAAACCGCCGAGAGTAGTTTCACACACTGAAAAAGTTATTTTTCCGATCATCGGTATGTTGTTAACTACTTTCCTGGTGCCTTCAGGCCTTCCGCTTCTGGGAATGCTCTTCTTTGGTAATCTACTTAAAGAGAGTGGTGTAACCCGTCGTCTGGCTGAAACAGCCCGTGGCCCGCTGATTGACACTATTACGATCCTTTTAGGAGTAACAGTAGGAGCCTCTACACAGGCATCCGAGTTCCTTACCTGGTCATCTATTCTGATCTTCCTGTTAGGAGCTTTCTCCTTTGTGATCGCTACCGCTTCCGGAGTATTGTTCGTGAAGTTCTTTAACCTGTTCCTGAAAAAGGATAACAAGATCAATCCGCTGATCGGTAATGCCGGAGTATCCGCAGTACCCGACTCGGCACGTATTTCACAGGTTATCGGTCTGGAATATAATCCTATCAACTACCTGCTGATGCATGCTATGGGACCGAACGTAGCCGGAGTGATCGGTTCGGCAGTAGCCGCCGGTATCCTGCTTGGATTCCTTATATAAGAGATCCTTTGATCCTGATCATAAAAAACCCTTCCATATTCCGATATGGAGGGGTTCTTTTTTAACAGAACAGCTACACTAACCCTATCCTATAAATTTCTCACTTTTCTGGAGACTTAGCGAACTGATCATGATCCATACCACACTGGCAGAAAGCAGGAATATACGGCTTTTTACCACGACTGTTTCCCAGATAAGCGGATGAATATGATAAGGTACCGAAAAATGATTCATGAAGACATCCCAAAAGGTGTTACGGGTGCCCTCCAGGTTACCGACCACAAACATAAGGATAGATGCAAGGATCATCACCACAGCTGTTCCGTTACCACTACGGATAAGCGTGGATAACATACAGGCCAGGCTTCCGAAGAACAAGACCGGGAACATAAGCTGAAGAGCCAGTGTAAAAGGATTGAGCGGATATAACAGGAAAGCAGCCAACTAGGCAAAAGCGATCAATACCATAAAAACGATCAGAAAGATCATCAGGAGGCGTACTCCCCATACTTTATACCGGTAATTGGGAATACCGAAAATGATCTCCAGGATACGGTTATCCTCGTCATTCTGGATCCAGAAAACAGTAGAGTAAAAAATAAGCAGCAGGCAGGGGAATAACAGCATGCTGTAAATCACTCCCTCATTCACTTCCAGACGGTTCCAGGCATTCTGGAATATCAGGAAACAGAAGAAGGTAAGGGCCGCCAGCAGGAACCATACAAATTTACCGGTAAAGATTATTTTGACATTATACTTCACCAGGGGCGGTATAACAGCTATACATTGTCTGAGCGTCATAACAATAAAAATTTAATTCATATTCTTCAATAGGCAGAGATAAGCATCTTCCAGATTGGCCTCTACCTCCACCGCATTTTCCCACGGTTTACTGTAAGAGAGATAACATACCTACATCGTCTCCTAATCCTGACGGTGATGGATCACCATCGACTTATCCAGTTTCGTTTCAAACTCCTCTTTATGTACACTGAACAGCCATACTTTTCCCGTCGCCATCCGCACTATATCTACCGGATCACCAAAATACTTCAGTTCTTCCCTGTTCACCACAACTACCTGGTTGCACGAACTGGATATATCCTCTATAATATGGGTCGAAAAGATCACGATCCTTTCCCGGCTAAGTTCTACCAACAGGTTCCGGAAACGGATCCGCTCCCGCGGGTCCAGCTCTGCCGTAGGTTCATCTACCACTAAGATACGCGGCAGGTGCAGCAGGATCAACGCAATACCGATACGTTGCTTCATACCTCCGGAAAAAGAACCGATCTTATGGTCTCTCTTTTCATACATATGCACCGACTTCAATACATATTCAAGGCGCTCCCGGCGGGTAGCCGTATCTGTAATTCCTTTGAGAATGACCTGGTAATCCAGGAACTCCCACGAGGTCATATTCTCATACGTACCGAACTCCTGCGGCAGAAAACCGATCAAGCCCTGCAACTCCTCCCGGTAAACACGGGTATCCAGGCCATTGATCCATATACTTCCGTAGTTCTGCTCCAGAATACCGCAGATGATCCGCATCATGGTAGACTTACCCGCCCCGTTAGGTCCCAGAAGCCCGAACATACCGGTGCGTATCTCAAAACTGATCCCCCGCAAGGCTTTAAAAGGCCTGCGCTGACGCCCCAATAAAGGGATAGACTTTACCATACGGAAAAACTAGCGCCTGAGCGAACCAAAGCGTCCCTGCACCCGCTCAATATTTACCTGCGGGCTGTAGAGATATTGCGAAGTAACATATACGGCAATTCCCAACGCCCATAGCAGCCCTACTACTATCATCAGTAGCTTATTATCCATCCGTACCACCATAGCCAGCTAGATAACCGGCGGAATGGCCCAGAACAGGATCCGGTTCGCATACCTCACTACCCTGCTCCCCTCAAAACGGTAATAGAGATAAGTCCTGATCTTTTTCCACAGATCCAGCGTAAGAGCATATACCATCCATGAAAGCAGGAATATCCAGAGCCTGCCGGTGATAAAGAAGTAGGTGAAATAGACAAGAAAACCCAGCAGGACAAACTCCCAGCTTACCTGTACAAGATCTCTCAGGGAGTGGAACTCAGCACTGAGTCCCAGCATGCGCCGTATCTTTTTTCCACTGTTCCACTGGCGGGAGAAGCGGCCCGGCCAGTCGTAGATCTTCACTAAATTGTGTACCTGGATCCGGATCTCCCGGGCAGGGTCTATCACCTCAGCCTTAGCCTGCCTCAAAGAGGTCTGTACAAAATAGGTAATACCCGGCATCAGCGAGACTAAAGCAACCAGATAAATAGCCTGCCACAACAGCCCGTCGGCATACCCATAGATCGCTCCTACTCCTGCACCAAACAGCAGGGAATGCAGCAACCAGAGCCGGGGCGATAATCCCCGGTACCAGTGCAGGGTATTCTCCATCCCCATACAAACAGTAGGAATAAAGACAAGCATCAACAGGGCAGAGAACGACAATCCCCCGATCACCGTAATAGCAAAGGGAGCACCAATGACTCCGGAGTATTCCGCATCCCCCATTGCCAGCGGCAACATAGCTGCCACGGTAGTAATGGAAGTAATAAGGATGGGCCGGATACACGAAAGCCCTGCCATCATCAGGGAACGATTCCGGCGGTATCCCCGGCTCCGCAAAATATTGGCATAATCAATCAGGATAATCCCGTTATTCACCACTACACCCAGCAGGATCAGAAAACCGGTAAGCGTATTAGCATTGAGCAGGCTGTTACCGGTAAGCAACAACGCCAGGAGTGAACCGATAGCCGCCAGCGGAATGGTGAATAAAAGAATAAAAGGGGTAGCAAATGATTCAAAGATCGAGGCCAGTATCATAAAGATCAGCAGGAAAGCCGCCAGCAACAGGAACTTAAAATCCCCCAGCTGATCCTCCTCATGAAATACCTCAAGAGCCACTCCCGAAGGAAGGTTATAGGTAGCAATAAAATCATCGATCTCAGAGCGATAAGCCTCCAGAAGCATTTTGGAAGATTCCACCCCCCCCGGTCAAAACCATAATAGACCTCCAGCTGTTTATCCTGGTTTACCCGGGTAATGCGGGATCTTCCCCGTCCGTAGGTAATACCCGCCAGGTCCTCTACCCTGTACATGCCTCCCTCAGCGGTCTGGATCTGTGCCACACGAAGATCGTTCACACTCATATCCCGGTTACTCTTCTCCTTCTCTTCGTCCCGGGGAGTATTCGTCCGGATAATAATATCGTAAGACTCCTCACCGATCTTCAGGTGGGTACCGGAGGAGGATTCCGGGTCCATATCCGACAGGCCGGAAGAGATATCCGCACCGGTAATGTTGTACGAAGTAAGCAGGATCGGATCAAAATTCAGTAATAGTTCCGGTTGCCTGCTGCTGTACGAGACCCAGGAGTTCCGGATAAATTCCAGCTCACCCAGGTAGTAACGAAGGTCTTCCTCCACTAACTGCATCATGTCGTAATCCACTCCCTTTATCACGATCCGCTCCTGATTGTTACCTACCCCCAGAAAGCGCATAAAAGTAGCCAGTCCACTCATCATTCCACCCTGTCCGCCCCCGCCGGTAGCTTCGTACAGATAGATCTCCGCTCCATTCATGTTAGAGAGTTTTCGGGAAATGTCGTTCTTTACGTCCGAAATACTCCGCCGGGTCCTCTTCTGGAACCCTTCAGTCAGCACTACCGTAAGAGTCGCTTCGGCCTCCTGGATACGGCTGATCACCTCCTCTTTTTCCGGTAACTCTTCCAGACGCTCTTCCATCACACGGATCACCGCATCTGTATTTTCAAGGGTAGTACCTTTGGGCAGCGTAACCTGTACATTCACCCGGTCTGAAGCTACATCCCGCAGTTGCTGTATGTTCATAGAGACAGAGAGGATCAGCGTAAGGAACAGCAAAATCACTGCCCCGAAAATAGTAGCTCCCGGATGGCGCATCGCTGTTTTCAGCAACACCAGGTATATCTGTACAGGACGTTGGATCACCGATATCTTTTCATAAAACACACTCTGCACCCTCCTGCCTTTAAGGATCACATAGGTAACCATAGGGATCAGCAACAAAGCTACCACCAGCGAAATAAGCAGGGTAGAGATAATAGAGATCCCGATGTGGTAGCCGATCAGCCTGATCAGGAAGTTATCCGAGAATACAAACAGCAAAAAGACGGTAATAGTGGTCAACGTAGCCGCCACAATAGAGCGGGAAACCTCCCTGGTCCCCTGTAAAGTAGATCGCTCCGGCAAGAGTCCGCTGCTCGAGAGCCGATATATATTTTCAAGCACCACCACACTGTTATCCAGCAACATCCCCACAGCCAGCGCGATCCCCACCAACGCAAGGCTGTTGATCGTTATCCCCAGCCCATAGAAGAAGTTAAAGGCCGTATAAACAGAGACCGGAATAGAGAGAGCGATCAACAATACCAGGCGCAGGTTTTTCAGGAAAAACCACAGAATAAGAACAGCCAGCAACCCTCCGGTAACAGCCAGGTGTATGATCTCATTGATATTATCCTCCATCAACCGGGCACTGTCCTGTTGTACCACGATCTCCGCCCCGTAAGGCTCCATCCGGGTATTCAGTTCCTCCACTACCTGCCCTACCCGGTGGGAGAGCTCAATTATATTTACCTGCGAATCATGGATCAGTGCCACTGAAACCGCATCTTTGCCATTCACCCGGCTATAAGAGGTCTCCCCTTTCAGGTCAAAGAAAATAGTAGCCATATCTTTGAGATGCACCGGCCCCGGAGCTACCACTATATTCTCCAGGTCGGAAACCTGCGTATAGAGCGAATTTACATGAATATAAAACTTTCCACCGGGATCTGTAGCAAAACCCACAAAAGCCTTTTCCTGCGTGTTCTGTGATAAGATACGGCTGATGCCCGATGGAGTCAGGTTCAACGCTTTACACATATCGGGATTGAGCTGTATCTCGATCACCCGGCTCCGGCCACCATACACATTGACCCCCGCTCTCCCATCTATATTCTCCATATCAGGTTTGATCTCTTTATCCACTAAATTCCGTACCCGGTCTACTCCCCCCCCCTCTCCCCGTACCTGTAACTCCATAAAGCTACCGGTCATCCGGCTGATATCCACCTTCTGTACAGAGCTACTGAACCACTCGGGAACACCTGAAACCAGTTCATTGATCTTCTCCTCCAGCTTCAGAGAGGTTATTTTAAGGTTCACACTCTTCTTAAAATTGACCTGTATACCCGCATTCCTGCTATCAATCTCCGAGCGGATCTGCTCCACCCCACCCACTCCGCTGATCACCCCTTCCAGCGGAATGACAATTTCAGACTCTAAGTAAGCAGGTTCCACCTCCCGGACAGAGGAGACCTGTACAAACAGTGCAGGAAGTTCAGCATTGGGAAGCAGTTCTACCGGAAGCTGTTTATAAGAGACATACCCCAGCAAGGTAAGTGCAATGAACAACATACTGATGGTGACCCGCCTGTTCAATATAAAGTTCATGCGCTCCTCCGTTTTAATAATGCACTCTTTGCCTGTTCCAATACATAATAGACACAGGGAATAACCGCCAGGCTCATCAGTGTCGAAGTGACCAATCCACCGATCACAGCGATCGCCATCGGAGAACGAAGTTCAGCTCCCTCCCCGAAACTCAGGGCAAGCGGCAGCAAAGCCAGGATAGTGGTCAGGCTGGTCATAATAATAGGTCGGATACGCTGCTGCCACGCCTCTACAATAGCATCGGTCAGCTCCATGCCGGCTAACTTTAGCTGGTTGATACGGTCTACCAGAATAATGGAGTTATTTACGGCAATACCCGCCAGCATCACAATCCCGATCACTCCTATAATGTTGATCGGGATACCGGTCACAAAGAATAACAGCACAGCCCCTACCAATGCCAGGGGAATGGTCAGCAAAATAGTGAAAGGGTGCAGCAAAGACTCGAACTGCGACGCCAGCACCATATATACCAGTATAACAGAGAGAATAAGGGCAAACATCAGGCTCTGCATAGACTCCTGCCTCTTCTCCTCTTCCCCCGCTACCTGGATAGAGTAGTTAGGTAAAAGCTCTATACCCTGCATAGCCACCCGTATCTCTCCGGCTGCTTTATCCAACGAAGTATGAGGATCGATCCGGACCGTCACTTTACCGATCCGGTTCTGATTCCTGCGCAGGATCTCCTTAGGAGCCTGTGCATACTCCAGCCGAGCGATCTCCTGCAACCAGAACTTCTGCTCCCCACTCCGTATGACGAGGTCGTTCAGCGTTGCCAGGGTCACCTCCGAGAGTTTGATCACAATATCCCGCATATCTCCCCGGTACTCCATTGTCCCCGCCTGTTTACTCGCAAGCTGCTGTTTGAGTTGCTCGATCACCGTAGCTACACCCAGGTTATGGATACCCGTAACCATACGGTCCAGCGACACCATGATCTCAGGAGCTCCATCCTCCACAGAAGTCATGACATTATAGAGACCCGGAACCCTCAGCATCCGCTCTTTCACCTCTTCCGTAAGCCAGGCAATCTCCCCAAGCTCCTCCCCTTTCACCTCCACCACTACCGGTGCCTCCTCACTACCCAGCAGGCTTCCCAGGGAGTTCTCTTCCTGTACAACGGTCAGTTCCAGAAACCCCGGATCCTCTGCCGTACGTAACAACTGTTCCATCAGGTATCCGGGAGTAACAGGGCTACCCTCCGAAAGAACCACCTTTATCTTTGCCATATTCTCTCCCTCCATAACGGCACTCTGCGAACTACTCCCTACCCCGATATGGCTGTAGACCATACAGTCGGCATCCACCGAAATAGTATAGATCAACTCTTCCAGTCCGGCAACGGTAGCAGCCGTACGTTCCAGCCGGGTCCCTTCGGGCAATTTTACATGAACCGTAAAGGCCTGATCCTCTGTACGGGGCATATATTCCATACCAATAAAAGGGAGGCAAAAAAGTGTCAGCACCATCAGTCCTACTGAAACCCCGATCACCAGCCAGCGACGCTTCACCAGGTTCCGGAGCAGGTGGGAGTAACTTTTAAATTCAACCGACTGCGCCGCCTTATAAACAGGTTTCTTTCCTGCAAACTGTTTATAGAGCATAGAGATCACCAGGATAGCCACAAAGAGCGAAGAGACCAGCGAAAAAGTCACCGTCCAGGCCTGGTCCTTAAACAACTCCCCCGTAGTACCGTGCATATATACAATATGCAGGAACACCACAATGGTAGTCAGGGTAGAGGCGATCACCGCTCCCGCCACCCCCGAGGTTCCCGTAACAGCGGCTTCCATAACACCCTTGCCCCGCTCCTGGTGTCGGAAGATGCTCTCG
>JAJPZL010000493.1 GCA_021204375.1 Bacteroides sp. | reverse complement strand
GTACAGAGCCACATAGCACGAAATATGTATAATATTCCATTGCTAAAACTCATAGTTAAAGTACTATCCAAATAAAGTAAAAAGAAATTTTAATCCGGATAAGATTTCCGATACAACAGGAAAAGCAGGAAGGAAAGTAAGTATTTTTATTTTTCCGGTTTAAGGATCAACCGTACAATAAACCAAAGATGATAGAAAACAGTAGAGATAAATCCGTAGTAATGTACCATAATCCGGAATCGCTCTTTCAGGGAAGCTTTATAGTTCCGGGTCGTCATCCCCTCATTCAGGTAATTGATCAGGATAAGATGAGTATTACAGATCCGGTTTGTCTTTTTCATCATCCGGATGCACCAGTCAAAGTCAGCAGAGAGGCGGTATCTCAGGTCGTAGGGTTCTGCCAGGCTTCTTTTTACTAAAAAGGCCTGGTGACATACCCGCATACCGCTTTTAAAACTTTTCCAGGTGAGATGTTCCGGGGCGGAAAGTCTGCGCATATACAGGAATGCTCCTTCCTTATCTACAATAGCCGTCTCCCCATATATAATATCCGGTAATTCCCCGGTAGTTGGAAGAACATTTACTATTTCCTGCAAAGTAAGAGGAGTATAAAAAGTATCTCCGGCATTCAGGAAACAGAGATAATCCCCGGTAGCCTGCTGGATCCCTTTATTCATAGCATCGTAGATCCCCTGGTCCGGTTCGCTGGTCAACTTAGCAATAGAAGATCGATACTTTTCAGTTAGTTGAAGCGTATCATCCCAGGAACCTCCGTCAATCACTATATACTCTATACGCCCGTATCTCTGGGACGCTACACTTTGCAATGTTCTCTCCAGCGTATCCTGAGCATTCCAGGTAACCGTAATGATAGAAAACAAAGGCTCCCTTCTACTCATGCTTTCCGGTTATCCGGTTATAAATAGCCAGGTACCGCTTGGCAACCGCATTCTCCGAATAGCAGGAAACCACTTTCCGGTGGGCAGCCTCACGCAGCGGGGCCTGATCCTCTTCCAGCAGCCAGTGAATACCGTTGGCAAAATCTTCGGTAGACTTATATTTGGCTACATACCCGTTATGCAGGTGATCGATCATCTCAGGGATACCCCCCGTTTGGAATCCTACACAAGGCACTCCGCAGGCCATAGCCTCCATGATCATATTAGGCAGGTTCTCTTCCAGCGAAGGAGTTACGAACAGATCCACCGCATTATAAATATCCACAATTTTTCTTTCATCCCGGATAAACTCATGGGAATAGACAGGGAAGGGGAGGACTGGTTCCAGGTAAGAACTCTTCTGGCCAAATACAACCAGCCCTATCTCCTCTTTCAGGTGGGGATATTTTTCAATTAATAATTTACACGCCTCTACCAGATAAGTCATCCCTTTACGCTCATCGGTAATTTTAACCGAGCCGAAAAGGATCAGCTTTTTATCCAAAGGTAATTCCAGTCTTTTACGTGCTTCTGCAATATCTCTCGGTTTAAAAAGATTTGTATTGATCGGGTTAGGAATATTGGTTACGGTATGCCCGGTAATAAACGCACTTTTTTCGGCCTGTTTTCTAAGCCATTCACTACAGGTAATAAAGGTAATATCAGCCTGCTCATACAAACTCTTTTTCTTCCGGAAGGTCCGGTAAGAGAGATCCTTCTTACCACCGCTTTCCCAGAGATAGGGACAATCCTTACATTCCGTTTCGTAGTGGTCACAGGTACGTGCATAATGACATATCCCGGTGCAGGGCCACATATCATGCATGGTCCATACCACCGGTTTGCCCGATGCAAGGATCTGTCTTAGGTTTTTCAGCGATAACATCCCCTGGTTGATCCAGTGAAGGTGAATCACATCCGCCTGCCTGAACTCCGGCAGCGAGGTAATATCATTTCCGGTATTGGCAATATCCACCGAAAAAAGGTTCTTTTTGTGGAAGCGGTTACCTGCCCAGATCACGATCCGTTCCCAGACAAATTTCCATACCTGCCACCAGTTCTGTTCCAGGCCTACTACACTCAGGTTGTCGGTTTGCTTATCTTTTACCAGTAATTTTGCTTTGATGCCATTATTCTTCAGAGCCTCCATGATCCGGCTGGCTGCAATAGCAGCTCCCCCGATCCTCTCGGATGTATTGATCAGTAGTACCCTCATTTTTGTAAAGTTTCTGCAAAGGTACAAATTATTTGTAACTTTTCTTAATGAAGCGGAGATAAAAATACCGCGCTATTTTCCCCAAAAGCGTATAGCGCATGCCATGATCCCTAAAAGCCTCCTTATAAAGTTCTTCAATCTCCGGGTCCGCTTTTATCTCCCGGCTATTTACCCGCATCTCTCTGTCATAAAAAGGACGGTCGTAATTATACCTTCCCAATATTTTATAGTGCCTGAAATGAGTTCCCGAATAGATCCCTGTATTCCTCACCAGCGAACGGGTAGGAGTAAGGCACAAACCTTTCTGTTTATAAATAGTTAATTCCCAGCAAATATCCCAGGGGATCGGCCTGCGGTCAAGCGACCGGAGACACGGAAAAGCCCCGTCATACTCAATGCGTTCCAGCTCTTCGGGCGAAAGACCAGCCAATGTCTCTTCCCGGTTAGAATAGTGGCGGAAATGCTTCCACCGGTCACTCCAGGTAGCCCATCCATATCCCGACATGTGAGGCGTAAAATAAGTATCCCCTTTATTTTCCAGATGGAGGTTGGTAAATCCGGCAATATGCATCACCTTTTTATCCTCCTTATAAAACTCAAGCGCATCGTTCATATACTTCAGGAACCAGGGAGAGGTAGCAATATCATCTTCCAGTACGATCACCCGGCCATACCTGCCGATCACCTCATGGATCCCCTCTATCACATTCCGTTCCAGGTAGTAATTACACTCCCTTTCTACCAGATGGATCTCTTTAAATCCGGAAACCGTTCTCAGATACTTCCTTACCTTTTGTACCTCTTTCCGGGATCGCTCATCCTTTCCGCCATCAGAGAATATATAGAGCGCTGTCTGATCCGCGTATAGATTCTTTTTCAGGTGTTCAAACGTGTTCCGTGTATTGCTAAGCCGGTTATACACGAACATAGCCACGGGTGCATAAACTCTACTCTCCTGCATCTAAACAAGGATTAATATAAGTAGCATGTATTTTTCGCTTATCTTCCGGAGGCAATTGCATATAATCCCCATACAATTCCATCAGATACCCATCCGGATTGGCCGGGGCACTGTAATATTCCCCCTCAAAAAAGATCTCTCCCAACGGATATATATTCTCTTTCAGGTGCATGATCCCATATCCGTTGTTATGCAGTTCGTTGGAGATAAACCTCTTTTTACTGCTGAAAGCACATACAATACTCCAGATCAGTTTTAACGAATAGTACTGCGCCGTAAACCAGGGGAACTGAAGAAACGTTTTCAGGCTATAGTAATGCGCTCCATGCAGGATAGTATACGAGCGGTTTATCCTTTTCGTGAAGAACTTCACACTCTTGCGCGAAAGCGAAGGATAGGGAATAAAACCGAAAATATCCAGATAGATTCCTTTCTGGTACTCCTTTTTAAAATCATCCCCGAATTCCACAAAGAAGGAGTTCATATCCCGGAGCTTGACGAACGGATTCGGAAAGGAGGGGTCCGTCTCTTTAGTCTGCAGGAAAACATGCTCCGGCAACTCCTTACCCGCTATTTGTATAAACCTTTTCAGATCTTCCAGGGACATTCCGATATCCAGGTCATCGTCCCACGGAATAAACCCTTTATGCCGGGCAGCTCCCAGTAAAGTGCCGCCGTCCAGCCAATAGTTTAACTGATGCTTCCTGCAAATCGCATCCACTATATCCAATAGCTCCACTTGTTTTAACTGACAGCTCCTTAAATTAGAAGCCACATATTTCTCCAGGTTTTTATTTTTCATCCTTCTTCTTAATATCAATTACCTGTCCTGTAAAATCTTTCAGCAGGCTTTGTACGCTTACCGAAGCAACTTGTTGAGGAGTTAACAGGCTACTTTCCGGCTCAATCCCGAAATTCTTCACCCTCATCGGAGTAGTAGTACGTTCCGGGTTGATACAGTTCACCTGGATTCCTAGAGGCTCCCATTCCTGGGCAATTGCCTGCACAAAATTTACTATAGCCGCTTTGGTAGATGAGTAAACGGCACAGAAGGCCCTTCCCCG
This sequence comes from Bacteroides sp., assembly GCA_021204375.1. Lineage (GTDB taxonomy): Bacteria > Bacteroidota > Bacteroidia > Bacteroidales > Bacteroidaceae > Bacteroides. Next base: position 7,370 of record JAJPZL010000493.1, on the reverse strand, counting down.
TATATAAGAGTTCGAAGTAAAGAACAGCAATTTACCTTTCGTCTCTTTCAGGTATTCAAAAGCCTCCATAGCAATATGAACAGCCCCCAGGTAATTAACATTCACCGTTTCACAGATCGTTTCATAATCAGCGTTCATTAAGAGCTCTGTCTTTAATACGGCCGCCGGATTGATCACATAATCGATCCGTTGTTCCTTTTCAAAAACTCCTTTCAACGCTTCCCTGACATCTTCTCTCGAAGAGATATCCGTTTGGGTCGAACTCCTTGAAAACTCATACGCTTTTGCCCCATACTGGTTCAGTAACGTCACGATCTCTTTTCCGATCCCGTAACTTCCTCCGAACACAACCGCTACCTTGTTTAAAAATACATTGGGCTCTAACCGTACCTCTTCCAGCTCATTTTTCCTTAATTGCAGGTATTTATCCAACAGATAAGTATCTTCCGGGAAAGTCAGTTTCATATTACTCTCTTCCCCTTTTACCACATAGATCTCTTCTTCCGGCATATATTTTTTTACCACCCCACAATCATCCGTAACCTTAAATTCCGGATCTTTTAAAGCGATAGAATAAGCCTCCCTGATCAATTCTATATGAAAAGCCTGGGGAGTCTGTCCCCTTTGCTGCCTGCTCCGGTCGGGAATATGCTCTATAAAGTCTCCGTTCACCTGAATGATCGTATCGGTAGAAGGGATCGCTACATCTACTGCTCTGTAACTTTTAAGCGTAGCAATCACATCATTAATAATACGCTGGGTAACCAAAGGACGCACTGCTTCATGAAAGATTAAATTTACTTTTTCGTGGGCGTAGGCCTGCACCGCGGATAGACTGGAATTATATCTCTCTTTACCTCCGCTTATTACCTTATTTACTTTTTTCCAGTTATTTTTTAAGATAAGTGACTCTACCTGCGAAATATAAAAAGGATTGGATACGATCGTAGTATGATCTATATTGTCATTTATTTCAAATGCCTCTACTGTATGTTCAATAACGGTTCTACCGGCTAACTTAAAAAATTGTTTCGGTGTATAAAATCCAAAACGACTTCCTATACCTCCCGCCAGAATAACTGCGATGTTCTTTCTCATACTTGTGGGTTTTCAATCAAATAGTTATTACTCACAAAACTACGAAAAATAGCTTATACCCTCACTATTTATCGCTCTTTTTAACAAATAGCAAACTCCTTTTCCCTTTTAACCGGTGGTTCTGCCAGTCAGGAATTAATCTTTTTCCGGATCACCTTTAAAGGAATATCACTCCGGTAAGCGGCCATTTCCGAAAAAGAGCTATCCGAACTTCCCCATATCTCTTTACAGGCCGAGAGCAGGAAAAACTCTTTCACCGCATCCCGCATTCCTTCTCTATTGGTGCGGTCTGCCTCCTGCCGGATAGTCCGGATCCTCTCCCCATACCTCTCCATAAAATCCCTCTTCTCTTCCTGCGAATCGGTCGCTAAATAGAACCGGGTAGCCGGATCTCTCTCTATCTGCTCATCCATCTTCCGGAAAAAGAGCTCCGTAGGACTCTCCAGAATGGCGATCGTATGGTCCGTCCGGCGAATATGAATCCCGATCGTATCCCCGTTTACATCCTTCAGTTCCCTTTCCAATTCTTCCTGTATCTCCGGTACAGGTACAAAACAGGTACGCAACATCTCACCTGGAAACTGATAAAAGAGCGTATAGGAGGCCATATAGGCAGACTGAGCCGTGGCCCATCCCCTGAAATCAAAATTGCTGTTCCTGAGCGGTGTGATCTGTTGTTCATACAACCTCTCTGTAAAAGCCCATCGCTGATAAATCCGGGGAAGATAAAAGTTCTTCCTGCGCGGTCGGTCCAGTAACAACTTGTCGGCCCATGTTGCCTCTCTCAGGACAATACCCTCCTCTTGTATCGGATTAAAAAGATCACTGAAACGGCATCCCAGCCCCTGATCCTTAAACCAGATAATTTTCAGTGGAATACCACAATCCTTACTCAATTGTATCGCAGAACAAATAGAACGGAGCCTGTTGGCAAGCCCTCCTGCCGGGATAAATATTAACATATATATTCGCTATGATCTGGGTTTTCTGATCCTTCTTTTTACGATCTCCTCCGTCTCTAAGTAAATATCCGTAGAGAAAAACTTCATACAACCCGTATATAAAAGAATTCCGGTTATACACTGTACCGGTAGCAATACCATCCGGTCGTGCACTATCCAGGACAGGCTATATACGGCAACCGCCATCACCACCGAAGAGAAAAAATAGACCCGGAGATCTTTCCAGAACGCCCGGAAACCATACCCGGAGATCTTCCGGGTAAATACCAGGGCCACCCCTACCGCCAGGTAGTTATAAGCGATCCAGCTACCCGCTATCCCTTTAATACCGGCGAACGATCCCAGCACCAGAAAAACCAGCAGAGAAGATTTGGTAATAATTTCCAGGTGCAGATACTTTTTAGAGGCCCCTTTAGCCAGCAACAGGTTAACAAACAGCGGTAAGAACGGCGAGATCATCCCTGCAAAACAGAGGATCCGGAACAGTACTATGCTCGGTGCCCAGCGTTCCGGAAGAATAAGCAGGATAAAAGAGTCTCCCGTTACTGCCAGCCCCCACATAACCGGTAATCCGATAAACGCGATCGTACGTACGGTTTTACTAAGGATGCAGTTCATCCGCTCTTCATCCTCTTTCACAGAAGCCAGGGTAGGGAACGATACACTTTTAAAAGTATTTGAAATAAGCAATGCCGGTATCTCCTGCAATTTATTGGCCTGGGTATAGATACCCACCTGGGATAACGGATAACCCAACGTACGGATAAAAGGCGCATAGATATTATCAAAGACAGCATTCAATAACCCCGCACCCAAAAGACGTGAACTGTAAGGCAGGAACTCCTGGATCGGAGCCAGCCGGAAATGTTTCCGGGGATACCACCGGTTAAATAAAAGATAAAGTAAGAACTTAGCTACCGAAAGCACCACTGTCTGCGCTACCAGGGCCCACACTCCATACCCTTTTACCGCAAGCCACACCGTCGTCACAGAAGAGATCAGCAGGGATAAAAAGTTGATCTTGGTCAGAGAAACAAAATCCAGCTCTTTATTCAGCTGCGTTCCATGTATAATTCCTAAAGAGTTGGCAATAATAGCCAGGAAAGTGATCCGTGACAACACTACCAGCCGTTCATCCCCAAAGATATCTGCTATCAGGGAAGCCCCGCTGTAAAGAAGCAGGTAGATCCCCACACTCAGAAAAAGGTTAAAATAGAAAACAGAACTATAGTCCTGTTCGGTCGGGGCCTTTTTATGGATCAGCGCAGAGCTGAACCCGCTGTCTATCATCACACTGGAGATAGCCATAAAGATAGTAAGCACCCCGATCAGTCCGTAATCTTCCGGTGTAAGCAGGTTAGCCAGCAATATATATACTCCTATATAGATCACCTGCTGCCCTGCCTTATCAATAGTACTCCATACTACATTCCTGATGGTTTTGCTCTTCAGGTTATCGGACATAACAAACTCTTATTTGACCTCGTTTCCCGGCTTTACCTCCTTCTGGGGCATGATCACCGACAAAGTGCCGTCATTATTCTCCGCCGAAAGGATCATCCCTTCCGAAACGATCCCCCTCAGCTTGCGGGGTGCCAGGTTGGCAATAAAGCACACCTGTTTCCCTACCAGCTCTTCCGGTTGATAGTAACCAGCAATACCCGAAACAATGGTACGGGTCTCCAATCCATCTTCTATCTTGAATTGAAGCAGTTTATCCGTTTTCGGTACTTTCAGGCACTCCAGTACCGTACCCACCCGGATATCCAGTTTCAGGAAATCGTCAAACTCAATATTCTCCCGGACCGGGTTCGCTTTGTAGTTATTCTCCTCGTTCTCTTTTTTGGTAGCCAGCAGCTTCTGTATCTGCTCTTCGATCACAGGATCTTCTATCTTTTCAAAAAGCAACTCAGGCTTACCCAGCTGATGACCCGCCTGCAAAAGATCCGTACGTCCCAGGCTGTTCCACTCAAACGTATCCATATTCAGCATATCCCTGAGTTTCTGCGAACTGAAAGGCAGAAACGGTTCAAAAGCAATAGCCAGATTAGCCACCAGCTGAAGGCTGATATTCAGGATCGTGCCCACACGCTCCATATCCGTCTTAGCTAGCTTCCACGGCTCCGTATCCGCCAGGTACTTATTCCCGATACGTGCCAGGTTCATCGCCTCTTTCTGCGCATCCCTGAATTTAAAGTTATCCAGCAGTTGCTCCAGTTCACTCTTGATCTGTGCAAACTCAGCCAGTACCTCTTTATCATACTCCGTCAGTTCACCCGCCTGCGGAACCTTCGAATCAAAATACTTGGCAGTCAGTACCAGCGAACGGTTTACAAAATTCCCGTAGATCGCTACCAGCTCACTGTTATTGCGTGCCTGGAAATCCTTCCAGGTAAAATCATTATCCTTCGTCTCCGGTGCATTCGCCGTCAATACATACCGCAATACATCCTGCTTACCCGGGAACTCTTCCAGATACTCATGCAGCCACACTGCCCAGTTGCGCGAAGTCGATATCTTATCTCCCTCTAAGTTCAGGAACTCGTTCGAAGGCACATTCTCCGGCAATATATAACTCTCTTCCGCTTTCAGCATAGCCGGGAAAACAATGCAGTGGAACACAATATTATCCTTTCCGATAAAGTGGATCAACCGGCTTTCCGGATCCTTCCACCACGTTTCCCACGTATCCGGCAGCAACTCCTTCGTATTCGATACATAACCCAGCGGAGCATCGAACCAAACATACAACACCTTGCCTTCCGCACCCTCTACCGGTACCGGGATCCCCCAGTCCAGGTCACGGCTTACCGCCCGGGGCTGCAACCCCATATCCAGCCACGATTTGCACTGCCCGTATACATTGGGACGCCACTCCTTGTGATCCTCCAGGATCCACTTCCGCAGCCACTCCTCGTGCTGGTCCAGCGGCAGGTACCAGTGTTTGGTCTCTTTCATCACCGGCACACTTCCGCTGATCGCACTTTTCGGGTTGATCAGGTCGGTAGGGCTCAGTGAAGTACCACACTTCTCACACTGATCTCCGTAGGCACCTTCCGAATGACAGTGAGGGCATTCGCCGGTAATATAACGATCCGCCAGGAACTGTCCCGCTTCATCGTCGTAATATTGTTCCGAACTCTTTTCAATAAAAGCACCTTTATCATACAACGTACGGAAAAAGTCCGAAGCCAGCTTATGATGCGTCTCCGAAGTAGTACGGGAGTAGATATCGAACGATATACCAAACTCTTCAAACGAATCTTTGATCAGCGTATGGTAACGGTTCACAATATCCTGCGGGGTAACCCCCTCTTTTTTGGCACGGATCGTGATCGGTACACCGTGCTCGTCAGAACCCCCGATAAAGAGCACCTCTTCGTTCTTCAATTTTAGGTAGCGTACATAAATATCCGCCGGAACATAGACCCCGGCCAGGTGTCCGATATGAACAGGACCATTCGCATAGGGCAATGCAGAAGTAACCGTTGTCCGTTTAAATTTCTTTTCCATACTTATATAATAGTGCTTATTTTACTTGAGTGAAGGTGCAAAGATAGAGGTTATTAATTTTAGAAGCAAATGAATAGGAGAGAGGATGCCCTATCCTGTAAGACATTCTTTGTTCATTTCGTTCATCGGAAGATATTCTCCCGGTGAACAGAAAACTCTGTCGCCGCCGGCTTCCCGGTGTCTGTTGCACAACTACTGTTACCGCCGGCTTCACAGTCGGTGGCAATAAATAGTTTTAATTAAAAACTCATTCCATTTTTTATTTATCCACCCGACGCATACATCTTATCGGGAGACCGTTGCTCTTTCCGAATGAAATAGAAGGGTGTGTATCATCCTTACTCACAAAACGAGTTCTGAAGGCTTCATAACCGGAACTGGTATTATGGGTACCGGTCCAGTAACTCCCTTGCTTTACCGAAACAATAGTTCCTGAATTATTGTCGATATAGCCGGTTAGCAGCCATATTCCCAGATCTACTGATGTACCATTTACCAATATATCGTTTATTTCCACATAATTGTCATAATATGTTACAGCATTGGGAAGTAAATTCCATTCACTGGCTAAGCTGGCACCTCCCGGCACTGTTTTCCATCCCTCCGGGCAAGGGTCAAATATTCCTTTTTGGGAAGTTGAGAAGTTATCGGCTTCCATCTCATTCCAGAAGTCAAACATCGCAGTGGCTGACCAGGCTAACCAAAACCAATTTACAGTAGAAGGACTTTTGATGAATGTTTGAGGTTCCTGAATCGATTTTAAAGGATTATCGGCATTACTACTCATATTGCTCCAGCTAAATTCAAATGTTTCAAGACCATCATCTATGAGAGTTCCGTCTTCCTTATATCTTTTAATAAAAGTACTGGATTCGTGTCAACTGGCTGCGGGAAAGGGATCTTTTCTTCCCCATTGGTAATGGAATCCCATACTTTCTGGATTTTCCCCATCAGCTGAAAGAGCTCCCAGGTTCCGGTCAAGGAACTGATAATAGCGGAAGTTGTGCCAATCGGTTGATTCGTTGTATGGATCAAAGTTTTCATTTGTATCTACTACCCATATATGCCAACTCCAGTGGATATTATCACTATTATCTGTAACAGCAATTACTGCATTTCCCGGCTCACTTCCTGGGGTTACGACAATACGTGCACCTGGCCCCTTATCGTTATCAGGCTCGAATTCGATGGATTTGATAGGACTCTTACCATCCTTTCCTTTATTAAATCCATTTTCATGATCAGTCCAGAGAAATTTTATTTTTAATGCCTCATTCTCTTTGATAGGGTACGTTTCATAATAATTGGCGTCTGATGTATTTGGATATTTTTCATAATATCTGTTTGTCTGGCTTACCGGAATAGACACTCCTTTTCCTTGGGTCTACAGTACATAACAATTTGCTTCTTCTGCAAATCTTACATCAGCATCCGAATTTGCTTCTCCGTATATATGGAAAGTATACTCTTTCATAATCTTCTCTCCTAAGTCATCAAATTCAATATAAACAGGAATGTCCATAGATATATCCTTTTCGATTACATTGTTTTTGAATATAAAAGAAATCTCCCGGGCTGAGTCCTCCATCGTATTATCCAGCGTACTTCCTCCGCTTATATCATTCTCATCAATCTCTACCATCTCTCCAAGCCATGTCAGATCATTGATAAAAGGTTGTTTTATCACCCAGTTTGTATTGGCATATAATTTGAAACTGTAGGTTTTGTCTTCCTCAATAACATATCTGTCAGCTTTTTCGATATATGATTATCCGCATGATGTCCGTTGATTTATTG
>JAJPZL010000066.1 GCA_021204375.1 Bacteroides sp. | reverse complement strand
ACTGCGACTACTGAGCACAGAACTTCTGAGCCCAGGATGCTGAAAACTACAGGCTACCGTATACAGGTTTTTGCGGGCAATAACTCCCGCGATGCACGTAACCAGGCAAATGATATGGCTGAAAAAGTAAAGTCGACCTTTCCTGAGTTACCGGTATATACCTATTTCTCTTCACCGCGGTGGTTATGTCGTGTAGGAGATTTCAGAGGTATTGAAGAGGCCAATGCCATGATGCGTAAGTTAAAGGCAACGGGCAACTTTAAAGAAGTCTCTATTGTGAAAGAGCAGATTAATATTCATTATTAAACATGTCAAAACCGGAAATTTTGAAAGAAGTTCCTGCTGAGCTGGAACCCCTGAAAGACCATTATCGTCATATTATTGAATTGTTGGGAGAAGATCCTTCCCGGGAGGGATTGTTAAAAATACCCAAACGGGTAGCGAAGGCTATGCGTACGTTAACCAAAGGTTACCGGATGGATCCTCATTCGGTATTACGTTCGGCCCGTTTCTAGGAAGAGTATAGCCAGATGGTGGTTGTAAAGGATATTGATTTCTTTTCGCTCTGTGAACATCACATGCTTCCTTTTTATGGAAAGGCACATGTAGCTTATATACCCAACGGCTATATCGTAGGACTGAGTAAGATCCCCCGTGTGGTGGATATCTTTTCTCATCGCCTTCAGGTTCAGGAACGTATGACACTCCAGATCAAGGAGTGTATACAGGAGACCCTGAACCCGCTAGGAGTAATGGTCGTGGTAGAGGCTCAACACATGTGTATGCAGATGCGCGGGGTCAGTAAACAGAATTCCGTAACGACTACTTCTAATTTTACAGGAGCTTTTAACCAGGCAAAAACCCGGGAAGAGTTTATGAACCTGATACAAAACAGATAATGAATAGAATGATCCTGGTATACGAGGAGAGATCATCTTACTAAGGATAGCCGGAAAATCCTGGTCTGGAAATTCCTGATTTTATAATTTGTAGAGACGCATATTTGCGTCTCTCTTTTTAATGTTATATAATAGAGAGGTTTATGTAACGTACGCTGATGAGACGCAAATATGCCTCTCTACCTCTCTTTAAATCTATTTCTTAGGAATAACCACCCTATCGCCCTGCCGTTTAGCCATCAGACTTTGTATCTCCATCAGGTCTTTGTAACGGATCATAACAGAATTATATTTTTCCGGATCTTTAGCTGTTTCCGGATCCTGAAGCAATCGCAATACCTGTTTGATCTCTTCCGCTACGATCGCTTCTTTAAAGTCTATCATCAACCTGGGTACCAGTTCCGCCAGTCTCTCTTCGTCAGAGAAAATACGTTGGCTTTTAGAGTGATATTTACTGAGTGTATAGCGTTCATTGATCAGTTCGGCGGCTATTTTGCTGATAGCCGCATCCGGATGAGCAATAAAATAACGTTCACTTGTAAAATCAGTATGATGGAGGTTCTCCATGCACTCCTGCAATATCTTGCGGTGAACAGGGTTATGAAATTCCAGATCGTCCTGTTTCAGGTCGTTCACTATATATTCAGCCACCTGGACTGTTTGTTCCTCTCCCTCTTCATTAACCATAGTACACATCACTTTTTCACCGTAACGAACCACTACCCGGATGATCAGTAATTCATTCTTATAGAACTCTTGTCCTTCCAGTCCCTCTTCCGGAAGGTAAGAACGATAGATCTCCTCCCAGATTTGTACGGTAGGATCGGTAGCCTGTTGAGGAAGGCTGGAACCATCTGCTTGCCGGGGTGTTTTTTCCTGTTGTCTCTCCTTGATCTTCCGGATCTCTGCCGTAAGCAGTTTCTCCTCTACACGGAGTAGCTGGCTGCACTCTTTGATATAGATATCCCTGACAATCGCTTCCGGAATTACAGAGATACTCCGCACAATTTCACTGATCAGTTCTGCGCGTTTAATGGGATCTTTCCCGGCATCATCCATCAACAGGTTGGTCTTGAAGCGGATAAAGTCGACTTCATGCGAGCTGATATAAGCCTGAAAGTCGGTAGCATTGTGTTTCCGGGCGAAAGAGTCGGGGTCGTCTCTATCCGGCAATAGTACTACCTTGATGTTCATTCCCTCTTCCAGAAGCATATCGATCCCACGGATAGAGGCTTTGATCCCTGCCATATCTCCGTCGTAAAGAACGGTAATGTTATTGGTGAACCGGTGTATAAGCCGTATCTGTCCGGGAGTAAGAGCTGTTCCGGAAGAAGAAACCACGTTTTCGATCCCTGCCTGATGCATGGATATAACATCCGTATATCCCTCTACCAGGAAGCAGCGATCCTGTTTTACAATGGCTTGTTTAGCAAAATAGATACCGTATAATTCCCGGCTCTTGTGATAGATGTCTGATTCCGGAGAGTTGACATATTTGGCTGTTTTCGTATCAGATTTGAGGATACGACCACCGAAAGCTACCACTTTTCCGGAAAGAGTGTGTACAGGGAAAATAACCCGACCCCAGAAGCGGTCTCTCAACCGTCCGTCATCGGTTTCATAGCATACTCCTGTTTTTACCAGGAACTCTTTTTTATATCCTTTTTTTTGTGCCTCTTTCGCCAGGGCATCCCTTGCTTCAATACTGTAGCCCAGTTGAAATTTCTCAATAATATCATCCCGGAATCCACGCTGGCGAAAGTAAGCAAGACCTACCGATTTTCCTTCTGTATGGTTCTTTAGAATACTCTGAAAGTAATCATTGGCAAAGGAGTTGACAATAAACATACTCTCCCGCTGGTTCCGGGCCTGTATCTCCTCGGCTGTCAGCTCTTTCTCTTTAACCTCAATATGATACTTTTTAGCTAAGTACTTCAGTGCCTCGTAATAGGATAGCTGCTCATGTTCCATAATAAAGTGAACAGCATTCCCCCCTTTGCCGCAGCTGAAACATTTGCAGAGTCCTTTGGCTGGTGAAACACTAAAGGAGGGAGTCTTTTCGTTGTGGAACGGGCATAGCCCTACATAGTTAACCCCTCTTCTTTTCAGAGTAACAAACTCAGAGACCACCTCAGTGATCTGGGCAGCATCCAGGATGCGGTCTATGGTAGACTGATCGATCATTTATACCAGTTTTCCTCCTTCCAGGTTGTTGCCCCGGAGAAATTCCGGAACAGTGAGCCTTTTTTTTCCGGCCAGCTGTAGCGACCGGATCACTATATAACCATCCTTACCGGCAACACGGATCTCATTTTTACCATTCGTTGTAATAGTACCGATAGGCAGTTGGTGGGAAGCTACCTGTTTCTCAGTCTCAAATATTTTAAGGGTTGTGCGGCTCTCTCCTTTTTCCAGTTCTGTCCAGGCGGCCGGGTAGGGAGAAAGCCCTCTTATAAAGTTATGGATCGTAATAACATCCTGGTCCCAGTTGATCCGGCAGGTCTCTTTAAAGATCTTAGGAGCCGGTTTCAATTCAACTCCGGTTCTCATCTCTTCCTGGGGGATGGAAGTCAGATTCCCGGCGAGAATGCTATCTACCGTCTCCAGAACCAGTTTTCCCCCCAGTTTCATTAGTGTATCGTGTACAATCCCTGCATTATCATTCTCCCCGATAGGGACCGATACCTGTTGGATCACCTCTCCCGTATCTATTTCATGGGTAAGGAAAAAAGTGGTTATTCCAGTCTCTTTCTCTCCGTTAATAATAGCCCAGTTAATGGGAGCTGCTCCCCGGTATTGAGGCAGCAGGGAGGTATGCAGATTAAAAGTGCCATACCGGGGCATATTCCATACCACTTCGGGTAACATCCGAAAGGCTACTACGATCTGCAGATCGGCTTTCCATTGCTGCAACTCCTCCAGAAACTTCGGGTCTTTCAATTTTGCCGGTTGTAATAAAGGCAGATCATGGGCCAGTGCAAACTCTTTAACAGGTGAGTACTGTATTTTATATCCCCGTCCGGCAGGCTTATCCGGCATGGTGATAACACCCGCTATGTTGTATCCGTTCTCTACTAAAAGGCGTAAGGGCTCCACGGCAAATTCGGGAGTACCCATATACACTATGCTGAGATCTTTTTTATCCATCCTGTTCTCTCTCTTTTAATCTTCGGAAAATTGTACCAGTACCTTGCGGTAGGAATTAAATATTTTTGATTTGGAGACAAACCCCAGATAGACCCCCTCTTCATCTACTACCGGCAGGTTCCACGCCTGCGTATCGTTAAAAGTCTTCATCACCTGCTCCATGCTATCCGTATCGTACAGTCTGCCGGGAGGAGAGGTCATGAACTGTCTTACCAGGAACCGGTGATAAAGTTCCTGCCGGAACATGATATTCCGGATATCATCCAGTAGTACGATCCCCAGCAGTACTCCCTGATTATCCGTTACAGGAAATACATTCCGGTGAGTGTTGGAGATCGCATTTACCATCTCGCCCAGATCCATCTCCGGATGTACGGTCTCAAAGTCTTTTTCAATAACGCTCTCTACATTCAATAAAGTAAGTACAGAGCGGTCTTTATTGTGAGTAAGCAGTTGTCCCTTTTTAGCCAGGCGCATGGAGTAGATACTGTGGGGTTCGAAGATCATAATGGTGAGGTAAGAACATACCGATACGATCATCAGGGGCAGAAAGAGGTCATATCCTCCTGTCAGCTCCGCGATCAGGAATATTCCTGTCAGCGGGGCGTGCATTACTCCACTTATCACTCCGACCATTCCCATCAGCGCAAAGTTCTTTTCAGGCAGATAGGTGGTCGTTCCGAATTTATTGGAAAAATGGGGAAAAATAAATCCGGTAATACAGCCCAGGAACAGCGAAGGAGCAAATATCCCTCCGCATCCTCCGCCTCCGTTGGTGGCACTGGAAGCAAATATCTTGAAAAGTACAATGAAGACCAGATAAATGATCAGTAAGTTACTATATCCATAGAACATGGAGTTATTCATTACTGTATTCCATTCGGAGTTATTGCTCCCGTTTAAAAGCAGATGAATAGTATCGTATCCTTCTCCATATAGAGGAGGAAAAAGAAAGATCAGTATACTTAAAATGGTTCCTCCCAGTAACAGCTTTTTATAGAGCCCATTCGTTTTCCCGAACACCCCTTCAATACTGTTTATCGTTCGGGTAAAATAGAGAGAGACCAATCCGCAGAATATACCCAGGACGATCACATACGGGATCCTGTCCATTTCAAACGGATTATCCAGGTGGAATTTGAACATCGCTTCCGAACCGGATAGGATATACGAGACCGTAGCTGCTGTTACACTGGAAATAAGTAACGGAAGCAGGGAGGCCATGGTAAGATCCAGCATTAATACCTCCAGCGTAAATACCAATCCTGCTATCGGTGCCTTAAAGATACCCGCTACCACTCCTGCCGCTCCGCACCCAACTAAAAGCATCAGGGTCTTATGCTCCATCTTAAAGGCTTTCCCCAGGTTGGAACCAATGGTCGAACCGGTCAGCACAATAGGGGCCTCAGCTCCGACCGATCCCCCAAAACCAATAGTGATGGAACTCGCTATCATGGAAGACCACATATTATGCTTTTTGATACGGCCCTGTTTACGGGAGATCGCATACAAGATCTTGGTCACCCCGTGACTGATATCATCCCGTACCACGTACTTGACAAAGATAGCCGTCAGGAAGATACCCACTACCGGATATACCAGATAAAGATAGTTCACCTGTGTAGAACTGAAATTATAAGTCAGCAGGTTTTGTATAGCATGGATCATATATTTCAGCAAAAGAGCTGCCAGTGCGGCTGAGATCCCCACCAACAAGCTGAGCATCAATATAAAATGCTTCTCTTTGATATGTTTTTCCCGCCACAGAATAAGTTGCTGGTACAGGGTGGCCTTCTCTTTTTTCATATTATTCTCTGATAACTTTAATCAATCCCCCCGCACCCAGTTTAATGATACCGGAGGGTTTGGGACGGTTCAGGTCGTCCTGGCGATACTTTACAATATAATCCACCTGAGAGCATATCTCCCGGCTGATCTCCTGATAAATTCCCGGAGAGGGAGTTCCGCTGATATTCGCTGAAGTCGAGACGATCGCTTTCCGGAATCGTTTACACAACTCTTTGGAAAAGGTCTCCTGCGTGACTCGGATCCCTACACTACCATCTTCTGCCAGCAGGTTCTCTGCCAGATTCCGGGCTCCCGGATAGATGATCGTAAGAGGTTTATCCGCCAGCTCAATTAAGTCCCAGGCTATTTCGGGTACTTCTCTTACATAAAAATCGACTTTTATATCGGAGTCAACTAAAACAAGCAGGGCCTTACTATCGGTCCGCCTTTTAATTTCGTAGACTTTTCTGACGGCTTCCGGATTGGTGGCATCACATCCCAGTCCCCAGATTGTATCGGTAGGGTAGAGGATGACTCCTCCCTGCTCCATCACCCGGCACGCTTCTTGAATATCTTCTCTCATAATAGATCCCTTCTTTCTATAATATGGGTATTGGTCTGCAAATGTAATCATTCCCGCTCTCTAAACAAACAATGTTCTCCTAATAAAAGATCAAAAACTTCTTCGTTGTAATTCTTGTTTTATAAAACAGGAATGTTTCTAAAAGTGCAGGAAGGAGTGAAAATTATCGTTTTGCGTTCTTCCGGGCCGCTGCATTCTTAAAATAATCATAATATGTATAGGGACTTCGTGTTTTTTTTCGTACTTTTACCGAATGTTGGTAAAATGTATCTACACGATATTACCGATCCTTTCCGAGAGAAAAAAAAGAAAAAACAATATATAAAATGAATCACAAATGGAGTTATCATGCCCCGACAAACGAACTTATAGAAGAGAGCCGCTCTCTCGCCCGGGAACTGGGGATTAGTCCTGTCCTGGCGCAGCTTCTCATTGAGCGCGGTATTGCTACCGAAGCTGGGGCGAGGAAATTCTTCCGCCCCCAGCTCCCCGATCTCCACGACCCTTTCCTGATGCAGGATATGGATAAAGCTGTGGAACGTCTGAATACAGCTATGGAAAGGAAGGAACGGATCATGATCTATGGCGATTATGATGTAGACGGAACAACGGCTGTTGCACTGGTCTATAAGTTCATTCAGCAGTATTACTCTAATATTGATTACTATATTCCCGATCGTTACCACGAAGGGTATGGTGTGTCAAAAGCCGGAGTAGATCATGCGTATGATACAGGGATATCTTTAATTATTGTGTTGGATTGTGGAATCAAAGCCGTAGAGGAGATAACCTATGCAAAAGAGAGAGGTATCGACTTTATTATTTGTGACCACCATGTGTCGGATGATGTATTGCCGCCTGCAGTAGCCATCCTGAATGCCAAACGCAGGGATAATACTTACCCTTATACCTATTTGTCGGGTTGTGGGGTTGGTTTTAAATTTATGCAGGCCTTTGCCATGAGCAACGGCATAGAGTTCCATAACCTGATCCCTCTGCTGGATCTGGTGGCAGTCAGTGTAGCCTCGGATATTATGCCGATCATGGGAGAGAACCGTATCCTGACTTATCACGGTCTTAAACAGCTGAACAGTAATCCCAGTGTAGGACTAAAAGCCATTATTGATGTCTGCGGACTGAACGACCGGGGAATTACCGTCAGCGATATTGTCTTTAAGATAGGGCCCCGTATCAATGCTTCCGGACGCATCCAGAGTGGAAAAGAGGCGGTGGATCTGCTGATCGAAAAAGACTTTTCACAAGCGCTGGAAAAGAGTAACCAGATCAATCAGTACAACGAGACCCGAAAGGATCTGGATAAGAATATGACCGAAGAGGCCAATAACATTGTAGAAAAGCTGGATGGCCTGGAAGATCGCCGTTCCATTGTACTTTACAACGAAGACTGGCACAAAGGAGTGATCGGAATTGTAGCTTCCCGTTTAACTGAGGTCTATTATCGTCCCGCTGTGGTATTGACCCGCACCGATGATATGGCTACCGGCTCCGCCCGTTCAGTCTCCGGGTTTGATGTATATAAGGCCATTGAACATTGCCGGGACCTGCTCGAGAACTTCGGTGGGCATACCTATGCAGCCGGTTTATCGTTGAAAGTGGAAAATGTTCCCGCTTTTACCAAACGCTTTGAAGAGTTTGTGACCAATACGATCCTTCCTGAACAGACTACCTCTGTTATCCGGATCGATGCGCAGATCGATTTCAGGGATATCAGCTATAAATTCTATTCCGACCTTAAAAAGTTCAATCCGTTTGGTCCGGATAACCATAAACCTATATTCTGTACCCGCAATGTCTATGACTATGGCACCAGTAAAGTAGTGGGTAGAGACCAGGAACATATCAAGCTGGAACTGGTAGATAACAAGTCGAACAATGTAATGAACGGCATTGCATTCGGACAAAGCTCCCAGGTGCGTTATATCAAGACCAAACGTTCGTTCGATATCTGTTATACTATCGAGGAGAATACCCACAAAAGGGGAGAGGTGCAGTTATTGATCGAAGATATAAAACCTTCTGAAGAGAACAATTGATATGGCTGCCTCGCAGGTAAGCAAGTATCGTGAACTATTAAAACATTACTGGGGTTACGACTCTTTCCGGGGTATTCAGGAAGAGATCATCACCAGCATCGGTAGCGGTAAAGACACCTTAGGGTTGATGCCTACCGGCGGAGGAAAATCAATCACCTTCCAGGTGCCTGCACTGGCCCAGGAAGGTGTTTGTATTGTTATAACCCCGCTGATCGCCCTGATGAAAGATCAGGTAGCCAATCTGAAAAAACGGGGTATAAAAGCACTGGCCGTCTATTCCGGAATGACCCGCCAGGAGATCATTATCGCTTTGGATAACTGCATCTTCGGGAACTATAAATTCCTCTATATCTCTCCCGAACGTCTTGATACGGAGATATTCCGGAAAAAAGTCCTCTCCATGCAGGTGAGTATGATCACGGTCGACGAGTCGCACTGTATCTCACAATGGGGCTACGATTTCCGGCCCTCCTATCTGAAAATAGCAGAAATACGGAAACTGTTGCCGGGGATTCCGGTACTGGCCCTTACTGCTACGGCTACGCCCGAAGTGGTAAAGGATATACAAAAGCGGCTTGAATTCGCTCCCGGAAATCTGTTCCGGATGAGTTTTGAGCGGAGTAACCTGGCCTATGTAGTGCGTCGTAACGAAGATAAACCGACGGAACTGCTGCGGATCCTGCATAAAATTCCCGGTTCTGCTATTGTCTATGTACGTAGCCGCCGTAAAACCCGGGAAGTAGCTGAGTTCCTTATTCAGAAAGATATTACAGCCGAATTTTATCATGCCGGCCTGGATAATGCAGCCAAAGACCTGCGGCAAAAAAGATGGCAGGAGGGTGAAAGCCGGGTGATGGTAGCTACCAACGCATTCGGAATGGGAATTGATAAACCGGATGTACGGGTAGTCGTTCATCTGGATATTCCAGATTCACCGGAAGTCTATTTCCAGGAAGCGGGCCGTGCGGGTCGTGACGGGGAACAGGCCTGGGCCTATCTGCTCTATTCACCGGCGGACAGACGAACCCTGCACAAACGTGTGGCAGATACTTTTCCTCCCAAAGAGTATATAAAAGATATTTATGAACACCTCAATTACTATTTCCAGATGGCTATGGGCGACGGTTTCGGCTGTATCTTTGACTTTAACCTGGAGGATTTCTGCCGGAAGTTCCGTTACTTCCCGGTGCCGGCTCACAATGCCCTTAAAATATTGATGCAGGCAGGCTATATAGAGTATACAGATGAACAGGATAATGCCTCCCGGCTTATTTTCACACTGATGCGGGAAGAACTCTACCGGCTCAAAGAGATGGGTGAAGAGATGAAGCGGCTTATTCAGGTCATTCTCCGTTCCTACACCGGAGTTTTCACCGATTATGTTTATATCAACGAAGATCTGCTCGCTACCCGGAGTACTCTCTCCCGGGAACAGGTATATGAGATGCTTAAAACGCTCTCCAAACGCCGCATCATTGACTATATTCCCCACAAAAAAACTCCTTTTATTATTTATACCCGCTCCCGGGAAGAGTTGCGTTATCTCTCTATTCCCAAAGAGGTGTACGAACTCCGGAAACAGAGATATACCGCCCGTATCGAAGCCATGCTAGAATATGTAGAGAGCCGGGACCGGTGTCGCAGCCGGATGTTGCTCCACTATTTTGGAGAGAAACAGGAAAACAAGTGTGGCCAGTGCGACGTATGCGGGAAAAAGGCAGAACAGACCGTCACTTCGGATGAGTTCCGGGAGATCGAACGGCGTATCTATGGATTACTCGAAGATACTCCTTTATCGCCGGCACAGATAGCCCTGAAACTGGGGATTGATTCCGATAAACCCGCCCGGGTGCTCCATCATTTACTGGATGAAGGAAAATTAACCTTCCGGGAGGGGCTGGTTTATAAATAAAATAATATTTTTGCAGTAATCCGGGGAATTAAAAGCCGTTTAACCGATGAACTATTCCCCCTGGGAAACGATTAAGTATAAATAAACAATCTCATATAAGTAACATGGCAGGTTTTTTAAAAAAACTCTTTTCCGGAAAAAGAGAGGAGAAGACAGAAACAGATTTGCAGAAAAAGTTTGAGATATTTAAGTACGACGGGCTGCGTGCCCAGCGTATGGGAAAGATTGAATACGCCCTCAAATGTTTTTATGATGCATTGGAGTTGCAGGAGGATTACGAAACCTTAGGCTACCTGGCCAATCTTCATATCCGGATCGGCAATTTCGATAAGGCCGAACCGCTGATCACCCGCATGATCGAGCTGGAACCCGAATTTCCGGAACCCCTGTTGAACCGGGCCACTGTCCGCTTTATGCTGGATAATTATCATGGTACGGTAGAAGACTATATCCGGTATATAGAACTAAAGCCGGAAGATGCCTCAGCCTATCTGCTTCTGGGCAAAGCCTACCTGGAACTCAAAGAGTATATACAGGCAGTTGCCAATCTGACCAAAGCCATTACGCTGAATGAAGAGTATGTGGAAGCCTATATTGTACGCTCCGAAGTACTCCTTTCCATGAAACAATATAAAGAAGCCTTGCAGGATGCCGATAAAGCGGTGGAGTTGGCTCCTGATGACGAACACTCCTGGTTGCAACGTGCCAAAATAGAGGAGAGACGGGGAGAGACGGATAAAGCCATAGCAGATTATCAAAAAGTGATCAAACTTAACCCTTTCTGTGACCTGGCCTACATTAAGCAGGGACGTATCCTAGTAGGTGAAGGTAAATTGCAGGAAGCTATCAATGCCTTCTCAGAAGCCATTGAGGTAAACCCGGATTGTACCGATGCCTATCTGGAACGGGGAAATGCCCGGCTGATGGATTCGGATGAGACCGGAGCAGCCGATGATATGAAGAAAGCCCTGGAACTGGATCCGAAAAAATGTACCCGGATCGATGGTAAATATGATAATCTGGGGGAGAATTTCAGCAATCTGCAAGGATCCGTACTCTAAACCTATAAATGATCATTTATTTAACATTCAGACAATTGCTTACAGGTAAACAGGTGGTTTTTATTCTTCTCCAGGCCTCCCCGGGTCAGGCTTCCTATTAAAAAAATATAGAGATGCATATTTGCGTCTCCTCTACGTTTAAGG
>JAJPZL010000308.1 GCA_021204375.1 Bacteroides sp. | reverse complement strand
ATATGCAGATGAAATACAATTAAATTTATCGGAAAATTCAATACATTACATAGCCATAAGGCCTAAAGGGCTTACTGATTGTGCCTTTAAAGAATTAAATGAGAAAGAGGCTCTTAAATTATTAAATAAAAAGAAATATATTTCCACGGCTGAATATATCCAACCGCAATAACCAGCCAAAAGATCATGAAAAACAGTCTGTTATTATTGATAATAGTTACATTTCCTGTCCTACTACCCGCACAGGAAGAGTGGTTAAGCTCAGCTTTGGAAGAGTCTTTAGGATATGACACCCATAACAAAAAAGAGTGGTATAAAGGACAAATCCTGAAGAAAGAACGCACAGGTATGGGCATACTGAAAATGAAAGATGGAAAGATTTATATTGGTGATCTCTTAAAAGGTAAAATGAACGGTACCGGTATGATGTTATCTCCCATAGGAGACAAAATATCCAATTGCAAGGAGTATGCCATATATGTCGGGAATTGGAAACAAGGTATAAAATCAGGTAAAGGAACCTGTTATAACAGGTCCGGGGATATAATTTATTCCGGAAATTTTCAAAATAATGCACCTGTTGAAACATACCCATCCCAGGAAGAGATCTTACTTAACTATTTCTCTTTTATAGAATGTGATAACGAGGAGTTATATTTAGGAGAAATAAAAGAGGGAGATTTGAATGGGTATAGAATTATCAGGTGGGAAAATGGCGACATTTAGTTCGTAACCATGAAAGACGGAAAAAGAAAAGGCATCGGACTTTACCTGATGAATGATGGAGAACGGATCACCATTAACTGTAAGGATGACGATTACGAATCAATTAGTTCTTCTATTGATTATAAAAACACAGCTGCTTCTATGAAAGCCGCCAAAAACCAGAGTTTTTCTTTAGTTATGAGTAACTTCACGGCAGCAGCTATGACTTCAGTTGAAGTATCTAAAGGTATTAAGGATATAAAAGCAAACAATCCTTCTGCATCCACCGTTGAAAGTCCGACTAACACCGACACGACTTCGGAAAGTAAAAGCTCTACTACCACCTCCTCCTCTAATAAATCAAAAATAGCTGATTGTGGCTCCAACTGGCGATCAGACAGCCGTGTCTATTCCAATTATGAGAGTCAACTTATTAAGATGCGGACTTATCCGGAAAAACCCGCTAATTATACTTCTGATTACACGGATATTCAAACCAAGATGCGACAAATAAGATTGAAATGGGAAGCCCAGGGATGCCTGATCACTAAATCTCAGTATGAGTAAAACAGACATTTCGCTGTCTCTAACTATATTAAGATAAGCAATAATAACCTTAATCCCTTTGAAACCTCCTGTTCTTATAATTTGCCAAAATCCGGATAATTACTATATTTGTAGGGTAAGCAGAACAGGAAAACATAATGGGCAAGAACAGCAGCGATTCAGGCATAGAGTTCAAATACCTGATCGTAAACGATATGGACCGCAAATACGGGATGTGGGTAAATACGGTCGGCTACCAGTCGATCACTCCCGGTTCGCCCTATCCGCTCAAAGACCATCCCTCCAGTTACTTCTTCAATACTCAGAAAGGGAGGGTTCTCCGCGAATACCAGCTGGTTTACATTACCAAAGGACGGGGATTATTTACTTCTGATTCTACCCCCGAAAAACAGGTATGCTGCGGCAGGCTGATGGTACTTTTTCCCGGAGAGTGGTATACCTACCGTCCCCTGACGCAAACCGGGTGGAATGAGTACTACATCGGTTTTGAAGGCCCCCAGATCGATACCCTGATTAAAGACTCCTTCCTGAACCGGGAGAACCAGATTCTCGAAGTAGGGCTTAACGAAGAGCTGGTGACCCTCTTTAACCGAGCCCTTGAAGTAGCAGAAGCCGATAAAATATCGGCCCAACAATACTTTTCCGGTATCCTGATGCACATGATCGACCTGATCCTCTCCATCTCCAAAAATAAAGCTTTTGAAATGGGCGACATAGACCAGGAGATCGAACAGGCCAAGATCCTGATGAATGAGAATGTATACAAAACCATTGATCCCGAGGAGCTGGCTACGAAACTCAACATCAGTTACTCCTGGTTTCGCAAGGTTTTCAAGGATTATACCGGCTATGCACCCGCTAAATATTTCCAGGAGTTGAAACTCCGGAAAACCAAGCAATTACTAGTGAATACCTCCCAATCGATCAAAGAGATTGCCTTTCTGCTCGATTATACCTCTACCGAACACTTTTACACGCTGTTCAAAAAGAATACCGGCTTTACTCCTACCGAGTACCGTAACTTTGGCCGGGAGAGTTCTGCCGAAGAGACCAATCCAGAATAAAAGAAAAACGATCCACTATGAAACTTTACCACTACCTTTCCCTTATTTTAGTGATAGCAGCCTGCCAAAACAGTGCAGAAAAGCCCATTGACCGGGAAGCCCTTGTAAAACGGAATAACCCGCACATTACCCGGTTCGACTCCCTGGCCTCCCTCTCGGTAGGTAACGGAGATTTTGCCTTTACGGTAGATGCCACAGGTCTGCAAACCTTTCCCGAAAGATACGCTACCGGGGTTCCTTTGGGTACACAAAGTAGCTGGGGATGGCACTCCTTTGCTAATCCGGAAAACCTACGTCCCGAAGAGACCCTACAGGAGTTTGATTTCGGCAGAGGCCATAAGGAACTATATGCCACCCAGTTCAACGATCTCGGCCGGCCGCACCGGGCTTCCGAATGGTACCGGATCAATCCGCACCGGCTCCACCTAGGGATCATCGGGCTGGAAGTAGAAGATGAGAGTGTCTACTCCGACTTTCAGAAGATCAACCAGAGCCTGGATATGTGGGAAGGCGTTATTAACAGTCAATACACTTTCCGGGGAAATCCGTACCAGGTTAGTACCTCCGTACATCCGACGCAGGATGTAGTGGCTGTAGAGATCCACTCTCCGGCCCGCACTGCCGTCAAATTCCGCTTCCCTTATCCTACCGGAGTCCATTCAGATGATGCGTGCGATTGGCGTGCCAACGATAAACACACGACCATTTTAAGCCATTACAGCGAAAATCGGGCTATATTGAAACGGGTATTGGACGAAACCGTATACTATGTAACCATCAGCTGGGAAGAGGAGGCTACACTGAGCGAAAAAGAGAAGAACTACTTTATACTGACACCCGGGCAGGATAAACTGGCTTTTACCTGCCATTTCACTGCTGAAGAACCGGAGGCAACGGCGATAACAACTGGAGAAGTGGCCGACGCCTCTTCGGAGTATTGGGCCAGGTTCTGGCAGGAGGGAGCTGCCGTAGACTTTTCGGATTGTACCGACCCCCGGGCAGCCGAACTGGAGCGCCGGGTGGTACTGAGCCAATACCTGCTGGCCATTCAATCGGCCGGAAGCACTCCTCCCCAGGAGACAGGACTTACTTATAACTCCTGGTACGGTAAATTCCACCTGGAGATGATCTGGTGGCACCAGGCACAATTTGCCATGTGGAACCGGGCCCACCTGCTAGACCGTACTTTGAGCTGGTACCATACAGCCGAACCGGTAGCCCGTGAAATTGCGGCAAGACAAGGGTTCGACGGCATCCGGTGGATGAAGATGACCGATCCCTCCGGTACAGAGGCACCTTCAAAAGTAGGCTCTTTCCTGATCTGGCAACAACCTCACATTATCTACCTGGCAGAATTGATCTACCGTACCAACCCTTCCCAAGAAGTGCTGGATAAATATTACAACCTGATCCAGGAGAGTGCCGCTTTTATGTACTCTTTTGCTACTTATGACGAACTGGAAGGACGCTATATCCTGAAAGGATGTATCCCGGCACAGGAGACCCTGAGAGCAGCCGAAACGGTGAATCCTCCTTTTGAACTCTCTTACTGGCACTTTGGTATGGAGCTGGCCCAGCAATGGCGGGAACGGATGGGAGAAAAGCGGAACCTGATGTGGGACGAAATGATCGATAAACTCTCCCCCCTGGCTTATAACAGTGATGGGCTTTACCTCGCTGCTGAATCTGCACCCGATACCTATATTGATATCCGCTTCACCTCCGATCACATGACTGTACTGGGAGCGATGGGAATCCTGCCTAAATGCAAGTTGATAAGGGAGGATTATATGAAAAATACCCTGAACTGGATATGGGATAACTGGAACTGGAGCAAGACCTGGGGATGGGATTATCCCATGACAGCCATGAATGCCGCCCGTCTGGGTGAACCGGAAAAGGCGGTAGAAGCCCTGTTGATGGAGAGACGGATCAATACCTATTTAGAGAATGGCCACAACTACCAGGACAGTCGGTTAAGGCTCTATCTGCCGGGTAACGGCGGACTACTTACTGCTGTAGCTATAATGTGTGCCGGATGGGATGGCTGTACGGAAAAGAATCCCGGCTTTCCCAAAGATGGTACATGGAACGTACGCTGGGAAGGATTGCACCCGATGCCTTAACATACTGCCTTTATTATTTATTATCACTCGGATAGTTGATCAGGATCACTTTATAAACTAAGGGATTCTTTTTGTTATATAAGTAGGAAAACGCCTAACATCTGATCAGAAAAAGCCCGGTTTCCGATCAGAAACCGGGCTTTTTCTGATGGGAAACAGGCGGGCTTCCCATCGACAAATGCCCGGTAAACGACAAAAAGTTCACTATATCTTTTTTACCCAGACGGCAAGTTTTCCTCCGTGAACCAGGAACTTTCCGTTACCTTCCGCATCAATGGTAACCTCTTCCGGACGGTTACCGGTAATTTCATGCCATACTTCTCCGGCATGAGCGGTTCCTACATTCATGATCTTATCGCCATCTTCTCCGTTAGAGATAAGAAGCGCCACTCCCGAATCGGGATGAAACTCATCTCCCTGCCATACAAACCCGATGGTATTGGGATGGTTAAAATAGTTCACCTGATTGCCGAAAGCATATTTCTGCCGAGCATCTAGCAAGATCTCCAGTGTCAGTCGGTGAGGTGACTCTTTCCCCCCTACTCCGTAATAGTCGCCGTAGAAGATACAGGGATATCCTTTTTGGGTCAGTAGGATCAGTCCATAGGCAAGGGGCTTGAACCAATCTTTTACCTGAGATTCGAGAGAGCTTCCCCGTTGAGAGTCGTGGTTATCGACAAAAGTAACAGCTAGGTCGGGGTGATGAGAAATAAGGGCATCGGTAAAGAGGTTCCTCATATCATACTTTCTGTCACTTTGCGAAGCCTGATACATGTTGTAATGCAGGGGCACGTCGAACAGATCGGTCTCATATTTTACATTGGCCAGGTAAGACTCCAGGGATGAAAGGTCTTTTTTCCAGTATTCTCCCACAGAATAGAACTCTTTTCCCAAAACCTGGCGTACTCCATAGAGGAAAGATTCAATGAACTGATCATTGATATGTTTGATGGCATCCAGCCGGAATCCGTTGAGACCTAATTCCTGAGCGACCCATACTCCCCATTTCTTCATCTCTTCTACCACTTCGGAATGATCAAAGTCTATATCTGCAAACATCAGGTAGTCATAGTTACCGTTCTCGCCGTCTACTCCCTCATTCCAGGTTTTTCCTTCTCCGACAATGTGGTAAATGGCTTTTTACTGTTGGCAGCATTATAGTCGGTTCCGGTAAAGTGGTACCAGTGCCACTTAAAGTCGGAGTAGGTATTGTTACGGCCCGGAAAATCAAAACCGGTCCATCCCTCTATTTCGTAATCATCGGTAAGGCGTTTGGTACGGTTATTGGGATCTACCTCAAATACCATGAATTTTTCGGTATAGTCGGCTCCGGCCTTGTGGTTCATTACTACATCCAGATAGACAGATATCTGGTATTTATGGAGTTCCTGAATCGCTTCGATCAGTTCCTGTTTGGTCCCGTATTTAGTACGGACCGCCTTTTTCTGGTTGAACTCTCCCAGGTCGTACAAGTCGTATATACTATATCCCTGGTCGTCTTTACTGGTGGCTTTACAGGCAGGGGGAATCCACACAGAGGTTACTCCTATCTCTTTTAAGTGGGCTGCATCGTCTTTGAGCTGTTTCCAGTGCTTGCCATCTGCCGGAATATTCCACTCAAAGTACTGCATCATAACTCCATTCTTCATATCGGAACTAATTTAGTTTTATAAGTACCGTCATTAACACTTATACAACCAAATTGGTTCCGGAAGAAAGTCAGAAGTTTTCACCCAACACGACACCGGCAATCCACGCCCAGATATTGGCATTCAGCAGGGAGGGGTTATTATTCAAGTCGCCGGTGGTATTGTTGATGGCTTTGTATACCCGTCCCTGCCACCAGCCGAATAGTTGTACATCGCCTGCATATACAATGCGGGAGGCCCTATCTACGGCTATCACCGCACCCCTCTCTGCCATCACTACCGGAGTAAGATGGGGGTAAGCATTTATATCGATCTCTGCGTAGGTATCATCGTTGCGCAAATATTCGGAACCTACCGTGACCTGCCCGAAAGGACCGTTGTTAAAAGGATTATCTATAATTACAAAATCTTTGGTTGATTTGGAGGTATAGATAGGGGTGATATCCAATACTTCCAGGATAGCTACATTCCGGTTGGCATCGTCGTTGTTGGTAAAAAGCACCCAGCGGTCACTCCCTTCGAGCCACTCTTTAATAACTAAGGCGCACTCCTTTTTCAGGTAGCCGGGAGTTACATCGGGAAGATATAGTACATCGACATTTCTCAGGGAGAGCGGATCCAGGTAATTAACAGGGGCCGAATACTCTTCTATCAGGTTGAATCCGTCAAACCGGATCCTGCCATTGGGGCCGAAATGGTCTTTGTTGGTTAGAATGCCTTTCAGCCCGTCTGCGTAGGTATGTTCGGCAGAGGTATGGAGACTTCCGAGATAGCCGCGTTCCTGGCGATAGGAGAGCACAGTGACCGATCTCTTTTCGGTATAGTTCTCTCCCTGCCGGAATAATAAATTGACATAAAGCCGACCGGCTCTCAGGATTGCATATTCCCGGGGCCGGCTCCCTTCCGCTTCTCCTTTTATATTGGTTACTGTAATATGGATGCCATCGGAAGCCACTTTTACGGAATAGCAATGATCCGTATCGGTAGTAGAGCCTCCCCATCCTACGGCCGGGTACCGGGTATCTGGTTCACCGTTCTCATCGGCCCAGTAAAAAGTATATTCCTCCAGGTCGGTATCTACTTCTATATGGTTCAAGGCTCCCTGGTAACGGCCTACTACCAGGTCCCGGGTAGAGACTCTCAGGTAATGTTCCCCGTCAAAACTCATATAGTGGGTGCTTTCGTTCCACACTTTAATAGTAGCGGTAATGGAAGAGGGGTTGTTATTGGCGGCATCGTCCGGTGTTTCCCATCCGGTGCCGGATACTTCGGTGATGCGGAATTCATATTTATGGTTCCGCAGGATATAACCCTGCCGGTCGGAATTTTCAGGAATAAAGTCCATCCGGTAATAGGTGAGTTGCGTTCGATCATTGCCGTAATATCCACCTATTACTACACAGGCCGCCTGAAGGGGTTGGAAAGTATCCACGGGATCATATTCGGGAATATAGTGCTCGGCTTTGGTCTCTCCGGAATCATCTACCGGTTTGAAGAGGGTATTTACACTGTTTGCGGAGTTTTCCGGAATAGTAGGATGGGCAGCTATACCGTTTTGCAAATGATCGGATATAAGCCGGAAGGAGCGATGTATGCGGTAAAACTGAACCGTCTTCAGCACAAATGCCGGTGCATAATTCACCACATCTACCCGGGCCAGGGTACGGAGCAGTTCTACTTCTATACTTTGTTCCCTTTGCAGACCGGAAGGAAACAGGTATTCTCCAAACATAGGGAGAGAACCGCTCCAGCCAGCGGTTGTAAAATTGGTTTGCAGCCTCTTTTTGATAGCTTCTTCGGATTCCTCCTTTACCGGAGCAGCGCTATTTACAGCAGAAGTGGCATTGGCTACTATATACACTTTCAGCGGATAATTACTTTTTACCAATCGTACATTAAAGGTGTAGTTTCCCTCTGTATGGGTGGTCAGCATCTGCCCATCGACCTGATAGCGGAATTTATATCCATCTCCCTCGTTGGTAAAGATAAGAGCAGTTACCTCCCGGACTCTATTTTCCTGTTCGCCGCTTCTACTGGACGGAACAGATGTTTTCAGGGGCTGTGTGTTCATTTCTATCACTACTTCATCCGAGGGATCGTTGTCTTCATCCGGAAAAAGAGGAGACTCCTGCATACAGGAGTAAGGCAGGGACAGAAGTAGCATCAGCGTACTAAGAAAAAAAGTTTTTTCATGCTGGGTTTCAAATTAATTATTCAACGGGTTGCCCTACGAAGAGTGGCAAGGGTTACAATTGGTCAATAATTTTTACCTGTGCTTCAAAGAATTCATAGCGTTGCAGTTCGGCACTCTGGCTGATAAGGACCGAGAACTTTTTCAGGGACCGGAACCAGCTTTTCAGGTTCTGGAAAACAAGTTCATCGGTAGTGGAGAGGAACCGGAGGTCGTATAGTTTAATAAAGCTCATACGTATATTTTCAGACTCCACATAACTGTAAGTACTCTCCAGATTGATGGGACAAATATAGAAATCGACCTTTTCTCCTGTTTTATAGTAGCCGGCAGCAGCCAGTTCTTTCAGCTCTTCCAGAAAGAAGAGTAGTTCTTGTTTTATTTCCCGAATGGTATCCTCCGAAAGCTTTCCTGCATTTTTGTAATAGAGGAGCTCATTGACAATAGTCTGAAAGATACGTTTATCCCAGATATAAGAGTTGTGCTCGCATCTTTTTATCACCTCCAGGATCTGCCTCTGCTTACCGGAAAGGTCGTCGGGAAATCTCATCTGCTGGAAATCGGTAATATGGGCTGCGTTCCGTTCATTGCGCTGATAGAGCCAACGGTAAAAATGAAATTTGGAAAGCTTATCATATCTGATAGCCAGAAAGAGGGGGATGCGGGTATAGACAGCCCACACCTCCTGGAGAGCATCATCCACAGCTATCTGTGAGAACATATCCTTATAGTGTTCTATCAGTGCAAAATAATTTGCCACCGCATCATCCATTTGAATAAAATTCAGCGCAAACAATGCATCACCTACTTCATAGGCAACTCCGGAAAGTTTATCCAGGGATATTCCCAGGGCTCTGGAGATCGTAGCCGACTCGGAAAGGGTGAAGGGTACTTCTCCCCTGAGCCTCCGGTATACGGCTTCTTTACCTATTGGTAGTATATCCATCAGCAGGTGAGTAAGGCGAGTACGTTCCGGTACTTTTTCATCCATTGCTGCAATAAGGGCTTCAGAAAGTCTATCCACAATCATACACGCTCTTGTTCATGGGCGGAAACTATTTCCGACAGAGGTACAACAATCTGTATTACCCTGAGGTTCAAGCCCTGAAAATAAGAGTCTTCTTGTAAAAAGATCCATTAATAATCTATATCCACATCTATGACATTCCAGTCGGCAACCTCTACGGATAGTACATTTCCTCTCTCTCCGAATATGATATGAATAGGGAGAATAACTTCCTGCCAGTTCTCTACCGTAATGTGATTGGCTCGCATAAATTCTTCCACAGAAAGCCGATAATCAATATAATATTCTTTATCCTTCAGGTAAATAGTAATGGGATTGCTATCGGGAAAACGGAATACGTGGGAAGAGGCCAGTACTCCTTTGCCGGAATAGGCATGCTGTTTAACAGGAGCAAAGGTTACCCTCTCTCCTGTTAACTGCATGTAAAAATCATAATTGGTATAGAGATTCTCAAAACGAATATCGGGATCGAATATCTTTTCCGGGTTCCGTCCACTCTTTTGTTCTATCTCTGCATATAGTATAAGTTCAATTTTTGCTGATCTGAGCAGTAAAACCTGCTGGGAAACCTGATCGCTTACCACCGTAAAACGGCTTCTGTTATAATAGAGCGAATCGTTGGTGGTAAGGGGCCGGGAGGTATTATAATCAGGGTGCGTAATCCGGTAATTATCGATATGCCGCACCCCGTCGGGGGCTAATACCTGAGACTGAGAAAAAAGGTTTCCCCAGGTCACCACCTGGTAATCACCAGCAGGTAGTGATAGACGAAGGGTTTTATTCTCCGATAACCAGCTATCACCCAGCCGGTAACGTTCCAGAAAGAGGCCATCTGCATCAAAAAGAAAGAGATCCGTGCTATGTATCTTATCGTGAAATATATCTCTGTTCCCATCTCCATAATAGGCAAATGAGAGTTCGGCTGTGTAAACCGGACAATGGCTCAGATCCTCCCGGATACAGGCTGAAAATAAGCAAATAATTAATAGAAAAACAAGGGATCTCCAATATTTCATAGGTATGGGTTAAGATCAGAGAAGGCAGACGGGGCACACTTCTCCCCGCCCCCTGCTGTGATCAATGAAAAAGTTTAAGTCAGCTATCGGATCAGATGATAGGAGAGACAGGTACGGTAGTCCACTCTTTTACATCTACCACTATCCATACATCTACGGTATCTTCTTCGGGAAGTACGCCCAGGTGAGAATCGTCAAAGGTAAGACTCTCTATTTTATAGAGGCTGCCCCGTTGAAGCGATTGGATCACATTGCCTTGCTTATCCCGGAACCCTTTTACAGTAATGTAACGGTTACCGCGATTGTTATCTTCGCTGTCGGTCACATCGGTAAATTTAATGACCATGTGGGGTACCGGGAAATCATTCCATGCATTCTCTGCCTGATTCCCAAAGATGTGGTAAGCCCAGACACCTGAAGAGGGAGCGACCGTTATACTACCTGTTGTAATAGTTGCATTGACCTCATCATACATAGAGGAGTTTTTATAGGCAAATTCTGCATCGTTGGAGGTATCGTATTTACCTTCATCACTACCGTTGTTAACCAATGAAGCGCCTGAAGGATTCAGGGTAAAGTTCATCTTGTTATAATAGTAGTTGATATAGATTCCTTCTGCTACCAGGGATTTCATATATCCTTCGTACTTCATCTGTTCCATCTCAATACGGCTGTTAGCGGGTAACAGGATAATTCTTGCATACAGATCGCCCTCTTTAATATATTCATCGGCATCCTGGGCAGTGGCTTCTTTGACTATATCTTCTCCATCGAGAATAGTCAACAGAATATCAGAATTACTACCATCGGCCAGTTTGCCGTAAACTACCTGCTCAATATCTAGGAGAGTGGCTTTTACTTCAGAAAGCTTTATTCCTGAGAGTTCCGGAAAAAGGGCTGCTTTTCCATCTGCATCGGAGGAGTTATAATTACCTACCACATATACCTTCTTTACATTTTCGGGGATGCTTGTAAACTGCTTACCCTGGCTGATCTCTGCAATCGTTGCGTCGGCACCGGAAAAGTTATCGACTTTGCGGGTAGCCAATACAACCGGATCGGCACTGTTATCAACAAAATAGATCATAGCAGATAATAAAGCTGCTTTTGTGCCGCTACCGGTATCTTCTACGCTTCTGGCATTCCGTCCCTGTTCAGTCAGGTTGAACTTGAGATATATTTTCCGGGTATCTCCGGAACCATTTCCTCCCGGCATGTCTACGGGTTCTTCATTACTACATGCTGCAAATACCAGTATACCCGCCAGGGTACACCATAAC
>JAJPZL010000199.1 GCA_021204375.1 Bacteroides sp. | reverse complement strand
GGATCATTTTTCTTGTACTACTTTTGTCTATATATAAAGAATTCAAAGATCACTTTTAAAACATTCCACTAAAAAGGAAAGCGACGACAAAGATAAAGACTATTTTAACACAAACCAAATTTAAAAGAAACTTTTTCGAAAAGACTTTTTCAAATCTGTGAATTCTTACCTTCGGACATTTGCAACAGGAAATATTCACTAAATCCAGTAAATTCTTTCTATTCCTCTCACTTTCAATAGTATGTCAACTTTAACGCCTTGTTCTCTATCAAAGCGGGTACAAGGGTAAGAACAAACACCATTCCGTCCAAATATAATCAACTCTTTTTTCGAATAAAAACACAACTTTTTCTTAACTACCTCACCACAAGCATAGTTATAAAATAAACAAAAAAGGCTGTAACCAACAGCCTGCATGTATACTCCTTAATATATAAAGCAAAGAATCAGCTACCGGATACTAAGTTCCGGATAACCGGATTAATTCCTACCTAGCGCCTCCCACAGATCGGATAAAATCTCCCGGAGAAATTCCGGCGATCCTACGGAACGCTTCCAATAAGCAGGAAGTAGATACAAATCCGCAATGTTCCGCCAACGCTCCCGGCGTATAACGGGCATACGATTTATACTTTACAATATATTTAAAAGTTTCCACCCGGTAGCTATCCACATATTCCCGGAAAGTTTGTCCGAAAGAATCTTTTAGAAGAGTCAAAAGCTGCTCTTCAGAAAGACTCAGATACCCGGCCAGCCTATCCGGCTGTAAAGCAGTATCCAGGTAAGGTTTCTCCTGCTCCATATAATCAGAAAGAGCCTTGATCAATTCTTCGTTAGCACGAAATACATCGGTAGGATCGGTTCCCTTTTTCATAGACAAATAGTTAAAGATTTCACATAGGGTATTTGCTTAACCATTATTTATACAGCTATATACAAATATAACCCTTTTACGGTATGTAACCCGGTAAAAGAACAAAATAAAAGCCCGGAAAGTTTAAATTTAACGTTCCGGGCTAAACATGCAAAAGGGTTAGTTAGTATAAAAGCCTGAGTGGTGTCGCAGCCACCTGATATTTTTTATTCCCTATACTTATTCCACAATCAGAAGAAGCCGAAACATACCATTGACCCTCCACCTGATTTAATGTTACCGTACCCGGATCAGCAGACCGAATAGTTATCTCTCCTGCCTTAAGCAAAGTTCCATTCCCCAGAAATAAAACAGAGTCTCCATGGCTCTCCTTCCCTACTACTCCGTATGTACCACTAAACTTCATATCCTGATAATAAACCTGTCCGGATACATTTCCCAGAGAAAAGATAAGATCTTCCCTGCCGTTTTTTCCCTTTACTCTTATACCGGCAAAATCCTCTACCTCCGTTTCACTCTCAAAAAAGGAGACTTTCTCAATATGAGAAGGTTCCTCTTTCGCAGCTGGTTCAAAGACAGCTATAAAAGGACGTGTCCATGCCTCTCCCTGCTGACGGGCTACAAAGGTAAGAGTCGGTTGTTCCTTTATACTGTAAGGCATACCGGGTGTACGGTGTAAGCCTTCACACATGGGAGAAAGAGCAGAAAAGATCTTCCGCTCTTTTTCACCCTTCATCCACATATTCATACAGGTGTCATTTCCGTCCGGCATCCCGATCGTATAAGTGGCTTTTATATCTTTATCAGTCTCCGTACTTTTCTGATCAAAAATATAAGAATAAGCATACAGATGCGCTCCGGCAAAAGTCAGCTCTTCCGTAGGCTGAAGTTCTAGGGAACTTCCATCTATTGCCGTTACCTCCATTTGCTGCCCCAAGTTATGATAAAAATAGTCATGCATTTTATCTCTCCCCAACTCTTTCCGGCTACGGAAAATATCCACATAATAACCGGTAGTAGCCCAGGTAGTGATGATACTGTTCAACCGGGTTTGATCGGCCCGGCTCTCCAGCTCCCGGAAACAGACATCACTGTAAAGGATCCCTTCATAAATTCCCTCCTTTTCTCCCGCAGCAGGATAACGGCTATTAAGCCGGAAAACATGATTGCCCTTCATGATCGGATAGCTGGAGATTCCATCCACACAGACCGTATTGTGCGCGGGGAACTGGCCGTAATACTCTGCATAATCCAGTGCAAAATACCCGGTTCCTATTCAGGCATCCGGAGCCAGCGGAAAACCTTTTCCATACAGTTCCATGGAGATACCGTTGGCATGCATATGGTTTCCTTCCGAACCATTCAGGGAGATCATCAGGCTGTTACGCTCGTCCATACCATTGCGTTGTACCAACCAACTCACATTGGGTGCCCAGAAGATAGGGGTCACATACTCCTCTATCGTCCCGGAAGGTATCAAAGGATCCAGTTCCAACGGTTTATCGGTAAAGAAAGAGGTTACGGCAACCGGCATTTCCCGGTTCTCCGGTTCCCCGACAGAAGGATCAAACAACTTCAGCATCCGGGTGAACCTCACCTCCTGTTCCTGCTTACCATAACGTTGTGCATTGGCTACCATCCGCCGGAAAAAATCTGTCCGCAGCTTACCAGGATGAGTATCCCCGAATCCAACCATGTTCCGGTTGGGAAAAAGATACTGCGGCATAACCGCCACTGCTTTGAGTATCACAGGAAATTCGGGAAGAATATCATAATTCAGGTTGTGGTCAAACCACTCCACAAAATTGGCAAAATCAGCCACCATACTACTGCTATATCCCGGGCACTCCGCCCAGATACCTGTCTGCGGATCAAATCCATACTCAAGTAGTTTAGGCAACGACCACTGACGGATGCTGTTCCGGTTAAGAATGTAATCCATATAATACTCCCTTCCCTTTCCGTCACTATAGGTATCATCCTCTTCCAGAACCTGTGAGATTTCCAGGATAAAAAGAGCCTGGAAAAGATTCCAGCTATTATGGGGAACCCCGTTCTCAATAATAGTATCCGCCCACCTTTTAAAAGCAGCTGCATAGATATCCATCTTATCCGCTTTACGGATAACCAGATCCTGATATAGAAAATTATATAGCGGGATCAGCTCCGAAAGTATATTTTCATGGATCACTTCAAAAGAGGTAAGTCCTACCAGCGTTTGCTGGTGACCGTTGTTCAGATTAATGGGAACATTCCGGTAGTAGATACCACTCATATAGGTATCAAATACCTCCCAGGCCATAGCCGCATATTTCTCTTCACCGGTTATCCACCACAGGAAAGCCGCATCCAGGGCTATCCCCATAATCTCCCGGTTAATAGATTCTACAATACGCCCGGTTTCTCCCGGCTCTGCCCACTCCAGCGGAGTACTCTCCTTCGTGTTATTATGAAAAAAGAGTCCTCGCTCATCATCCATATAAGGAAGAATATCCTCCAGCCTCGGTTTCCCGTACTTTGTAGTAGATGCCAGTGTACCCGTATAACGAACCGTAGGTAGAGGCGCTTTTTCTCCTCCTCCGTGCGAAAAGACCTCTCCTTTTATATAGACATCCGTCCAGTGATCCTTTCAGTACATCTGCAAACGGGAAACCAGCCACTCCGGTTCCCTGTCAGCATACCGGTCGGTACGCTCCTTCAGTTTCCGGAACACCTCCGCAGCCCACTGCTCCCGGTGTATCAACCCTAGTACCTCCTCTTTTCCTTCAAAAGTAGTCAATACACGCGGATGCCCCTGGGGTAAACTTTCCGGCAGAGCGATCTGCCCCCGGGAAAAAGTATAGCACACAAAAAACAAGATAAAAACAACTCCGGCTCTTTTCATAACGTACCTTTAAATATTCCTTTATAGTATACGTATGAAAAGAGCCGGCCACCCAAAGGGGAAAAAGATTTATTTTTCGTCGTTCTCCCGGATCTCTACCCGCCGGATCTTTCCGCTGATAGTCTTGGGAAGTTCTTCTACAACTTCAATAATACGTGGATATTTATAAGGAGCCGTTACTTTCTTTACATGATCCTGTAACTCTTTCACCAGTTCCTCCCCGGCCTTCTCCCTCATCTCCTTGCTCAGCACCACCGTAGCCTTTACGATCTGTCCCCGTATCTCATCCGGTACGCCCGTAATCGCACACTCAACTACAGCCGAATGCGTCATCAGGGCACTCTCCACTTCGAACGGTCCGATCCGGTAGCCTGAACTCTTGATAATATCATCCGCCCGGCATACAAACCAGTAGTATCCATCTTCATCTTTCCAGGCAATATCCCCGGTATAGTAGATCCCGTCCCGCCATACCTCCCGGGTCAGTTCAGGATCACGGTAGTACTCTTTAAAAAGTCCAAATGGTTTCCGGTCACCGGTCCGTATAATGATCTGTCCCTGCTCTCCGGCCTCTACGGAACGCCCGTCAGGAGCGATCAGATCCACCTCATAGAGCGGATTGGCAATGCCCATACTACCCGGTTTAGGCTCTATCCAGGGGAAAGTCGTAATGATCAACGTAGCCTCCGTCTGTCCGAAACCCTCCATCAGCTTAATACCGGTCAATTTCAGGAAAGTCTCATACACCACCGGATTCAGCGCCTCTCCCGCAATGGTGTAATACTCCAGCGAAGAGAGATCATATTTGGTCAGATCCTTCCGGATCAGGAACCGGAAGATGGTAGGAGGAGCACACAAAGAGGTGATTCTATACTGCTCGATCTTCCTGAGAATATCGGCCGGATTGAACTTCTCGTGATCATACACAAAAATATTCTACCTACGATCCACTGCCCGTAGAGTTTACCCTATACCGATTTAGTCCAACCGGTATCGGCAATGGTAAGATGCAGGCTATCCGGATGCAGATTGTGCCAGTAAGCCGCCGTAATGATATGTCCCAGCGGATAGGTAAAATCATGCGCCACCATCTTGAGTTGTCCCGTAGTACCCGATGTAAAATACATAATAGAGATATCCTCGTTCCTGTTCACCTCCTGCAGACGTACAAAAGAAGCCGCATTCTTCATCCCTTCCCGGAGATTTAAATAACCTTCAGGCGTACCCCCGTCAGCACTAACCAGCATCTCTACAGTCGGACACTCCGGCAGGGCAGCCCCGATCTGCTGCACAATAGCAGGTTCGTTCAGGGTTACGATCATCCGGATACCTGCTGCATTACAGCGATACACAATATCTTTGGCAGTAAGCAAATGAGTTGCAGGAATAGCAATAGCCCCTATTTTGTGGAGCGCTACCACTGCAAACCAAAACTCCGCCCGGCGTTTCAGGATCAGCATTACCTTATCTCCTTTGGTAACTCCCAGGGACAGGAACCACGAGGCCACCTGGTCAGACTTCTCTTTGATATCAGCAAATGTATACTATACATGCTCCTCCTTATCATTCGTCCAGCAAAGTGCCTTTTTATCAGGCTGTCGCTCAGCCCAGGCATCTACAATATCATACCCGAAATTGAAATTCTCAGGTACCTCAATAGAGAGATTACGGATAAAATCTTCCTGCGAAGAGAAAGTAGTCTGCGATAAAAACCTGTTTATCATAGTAAGAATGGGATTATCAGATTATATAATAACAGCCAGGAACTCTACACTCTTATTATCCAGAGCTTTCATTCCGTGAGGCTGGGAAGAATCAAAATAAATAGCATCTCCTTCATCCAGGGTAAGCTCCTTACCGCCGATACCTATCAACATCCGGCCCGAGACCACCATATTGAACTCCTGTCCGGGATGCGAATTGTAATGGAAAGGAACATCCTCTTCCTTAGGTTCCACTGTAACCAAGAATGGGTCCACCCGGCGATTCAGGAAACCGGCCGCCAGCGACTGGTATTTATATACCCTGGTACGCTCCATAGAGGTACCTTTACCGGCCCGGGTCAGAAAATAAGAGGTCATTTTAGGTTCTTCCCCAAAAAGCAGGGAATCCAGTTGTACCCCATACTGACGGGCTATTTTCTGCAATATCCATACAGAGATATCCTCTTCTCCACTCTCGATCTGCCGGTATAGTTCCGGTTCCATCCCACAATCCCCGGCAACATCCTCAGGTGATAGTTCCAGTGCTTCCCGCAACCCTCTAAGCTGCGCTGCAATTTGTCTGATCTAGTCATTCATGGTACGATTATTTTAAGTTATTACTGTCCGCTTACCTTCATAGCCCGTATCACAGCCGAAGTGAAACCGGCATGATCCAGTTCATTGATCCCCTTAATGGTAATACCTCCGGGAGTAGTCACCTTATCGATCTCCACGGCAGGATGAGTCTCATTGTTCAGTATAATTTCAGCAGCACCCTTTACAGATTGTGCCACCATCTTCATCGCATCTTTCTGGTAGATATCCATCTCTATCCCGGCCTGCATAGAGGCCTGTATATATTTAAATACATACGCAACACCGCAGGAGGTAAGAGCCGTAGTAGCAGGGATCTGCTTTTCGGTAATAAGCATGGCCAGCCCCATTTCATTAAACATATCAAGCAGCAACTGTTCCTGCTCAGGAGCGGCCTGATAAGAGGCAATAAGTGTCATACTCTGCAACTCGGCAATAGCCGTATTGGGTACCAACCGGAACAGAGTGGCCGAACCATCCGTCCAGCTGATCAGTTCTTCAAAAGATACCCCTGCTGCAATAGAGACGATCACCTGCCTGTTATAATCCAGTGTAAGGCTCGTTAGAACCTCCTTCATCAACCAGGGTTTTACAGCCAGGAGAACCAGCTCCGCTCCGCCTACAGCCTCCTGGTTATCACGGGTCGTCCGGATACCGGAACAATCGGTGCAAAGTTTTTCCCGTAGCTGTTCCGAAGGATCTGCAATCGTTATATCGGCTGCTTTCACTTTCGTACCTTTCACTAATCCGCGGGCTATGGCACCTCCCATATTCCCGCCACCTATAATTGCGATTTTCATATTAGCTTACATTTTCTTCAAAGGTAAAAGTTTATCCACTATCTGCAAAATCCGTTACCCTTTTTTTAAGGGTTATAAACGGAAAAGAGCCGTCATTCCACCATAGAATGACAACTCTTCTGAATATAAATGAATTGACAATTATGACTCCAGAACCTTTTTCAGGGCAGCCAGGAAAACATCTGCCTGCCCTATAGTCAGGGTAAGCGGAGGCAGCAAACGGATCACATGCATACCCGTAACCCCGGTAAATACTTTTTCCTCAAACAAAAGCCTTCTCCGGATCTCTTTGACCGGTTCATCAAACTCCATACCGATCATCAACCCTTTTCCCCTTACCTCTTTGATCTTAGGAAATTCCTTCAGCTCCGCCATCAGGTAGTTACCCACTTTCGCAGCATTTTCCACCAGATCCTCCTCTTTCATTACATCTAGTACCGCAACAGCCGCCGCACAGGCCAGGTGATTGCCACCATACGTGGTTCCCAGCATACCATGTACCGCCTTAAACTCCGGGCTGATCAGCATACCCGAAAGCGGAAAGCCGTTACCAATACCCTTAGCCATCGTAATAATATCCGCTTTTATACCGGCATACTGGTGGGCAAAGAATTTACCGCTACGTCCGTATCCACTCTGTATCTCATCCAGGATCAACACCGTACCGGTAGCCGTACAAATTTCACGCAAATCCTTTAAAAAGTCAGGATCAGGGATCTGTATCCCTCCTACTCCCAGGATACCCTCAATAATTACCGCACAGACATCTCCCTTTTCTAGCTCCGCCTTTACAGCTGCTGCATCATTCAGGGGCAGGAAAGTCACCGGATTTGTAGCGTTGACCGGAGCTACGATCTTAGGATTATCCGTAGCAGCCACCGCCAGCGATGTACGTCCGTGGAAAGCTTTCGAAAAAGCCACGATCCGTTTCCGCCCGTTGTGGAAAGAGGCCAGCTTCAGGGCATTCTCATTCGCTTCCGCTCCCGAATTCACCAGGAAAAGCGCATACTCATCATACCCGCACAAAAGCCCGAGGCGATCCGCCACATCCTGCTGCAACGTATTGACTACCGAATTCGAATAGAATCCCAGTTTATTTACCTGATCGGTGATCATCTCCACATAGTGAGGATGAGAGTGTCCGATAGAGATCACGGCATGACCGCCGTAAAG
This sequence comes from Bacteroides sp., assembly GCA_021204375.1. Lineage (GTDB taxonomy): Bacteria > Bacteroidota > Bacteroidia > Bacteroidales > Bacteroidaceae > Bacteroides. Next base: position 3,640 of record JAJPZL010000199.1, on the reverse strand, counting down.
ATCCAGGTACTCCGTACCCTGATCATCCCACACATAGCAACCTTCACCTTTTACTATGTTGATATCGAACAAAGGATATACATCAAATAATTTCATATACTTCTCTTTTACATCTTCCGCCAGGGAAGAACTATCGTTAAAAAGCGGAAGGTTTCAGCATAAGCCCTACCGTCTCCTCCAGGTTGAACATCAGGTTCATGTTGTGTACCGCCTGTCCGCTTGCCCCTTTAAGCAGGTTATCAATACAAGAGATAATAAGCAGCTTATCCCCATGTTTTTCCAGGTGGATCAGGCACTTATTGGTATTTACTACCTGCTTCAGGTCAATATTCTTATCTACAATATGCACGAAGGAATCCTCCGCATAATACTCCACATACATTCGTTTGATCTCTTCCAGCTCCACCTTACTCTTTACCACCAAAGTAGCAAAAATACCCCGGGCAAAATCTCCCCGGTACGGAATAAAATCAATAGCCGCCTCAAAACTATTCTGAAGCTGTTTCAGTGATTGCCGTATCTCCGGCACATGCTGGTGGTCAAACGCCTTATACACACTCACATTATTATTCCGCCAGCTGAAATGAGTCGTAGAAGAGGGCTTTACACCCGCACCGGTACTCCCGGTAATGGCATTCACCATTACATCCTCATTCAGCATCAGGTTCTTGGCCAACGGTAGCAATCCCAGCTGGATACAGGTAGCAAAACAGCCCGGATTGGCTACATATTTCGCCTTGCAGATAGCCCGGCGGTTCAGCTCCGGCAACCCGTAAAGGAACTCATGATCCTCACTACTGATCCGGTAATCCATAGAGAGGTCGATTACCTTTAAATGTTCCGGAAGCGTATGGCTCTCCATAAACTTACGGGTATCCCCGTGAGCCGTACAGAAATAGAGCAGGTCAATCTCATCCAGCGGTAACTCATCGGTAAAGATCAGGTCGGTCTCCCCGTAAAGCCCGGCGTGTACATCGGTAATTTTGTTACCCGCATTGCTGGTACTGTTCACAAACACCAGTTCCACATCCGGATGGTTGATCAGCAGACGGATCAGCTCACCGGCCGTATAACCAGCTCCCCCTATTATACCCGTTCTGATCATATATTATCCTGTTTACCGTTCTTCTTCTGATTGGCATAATAAACCCGCAAAGGAGTAGAGAGAACAGTAGTGAACCCTTTGGCATCCTCAGCCGTCCAACCTTTCTGCACTTCCCCATATTCGCCGAAATCAGTTTTCACCAAATCGAACGGAGAATCCACTCCCACCAGTGTATAACCGTAAGGACGCAGGATGACACGGACTGTTCCGGTCACGTTACGCTGCGAACTCTCCAGCATAGCCTCAATATCACGCATCACCGGCTCCAGGTACTGGGCCTCGTGCAGGAACATACCGTACCAGTTGGCAACCTGGTCTTTCCAGTACTGCTGCCACTTGCTCAGGGTATGTTTCTCCAGCATCTTGTGTGCATTAATAATCAGCATCGGAGCAGCCGCTTCAAAACCCACACGCCCTTTGATACCGATGATCGTATCTCCGATATGCATATCCCGGCCAATACCATACTTACTTCCGATCTCCTCTACTTTATTGATCGCTTTCACCTTATCGGTAAATACCTCTCCGTTGACCGCACTTAGTTCACCCTCCACAAACTCCAGTTCCAGGGTTTCGGTACCATCAGCTGTAACCTGCGACGGATAAGCCTCTTCCGGAAGGGTCTGGTCAGACTGCAACGTCTCTTTACCACCAATGGAGGTTCCCCACAAACCTTTGTTGATCGAATACTCCATCTTGACAAAGTCAGCTTCGTATCCATGCTCTTTCAGATAATTGATCTCATATTCACGGGTCAGTACCATATCGCGGGTCGGGGTAATGATCTTAATACCCGGTACCAGTACCTCAAAAGTAAGGTCGAAACGGATCTGGTCGTTCCCGGCTCCCGTACTACCGTGGGCAATAGCATCCGCACCGATCTCACGGGCATACTCCGCAATAGCAATAGCCTGGAAAATACGCTCCGAGCTTACGGATATCGGGTAAGTACCGTTACGCAGTACATTCCCGTAGATCATATATTTAATGCTCTTGTTATAATAATCCTGGGTTACATCCAACGTCGCATGCTGTACGGCTCCCAGCCTGTAGGCTTTCTCCTCAATGGATTTCAGCTCTTCGGGGCTGAACCCTCCGGTATTGGCTATGGCAGTATACACTTCATAACCCTTCTCTTTAGCAAGGTACATGGCGCAGAAAGAGGTATCCAATCCTCCGCTAAATGCCAAAACAACTTTTTCTTTCATACTATCTGTTTTTTAATGTTTTCCAGTTACTCACTACATATCTTCAAAATCTTCCGGATGCAGGGTCTTCTCCATCTCCTCGATCCTTTTACAACGGGGATCTTCCGGATCATACAACATACCGGTACAGATGCAATATTTATACTCCGTACGAACCAGTACATCGTAGTTAATACACCCTTTACACCCCCGCCAGAAAGCCTCATCGTCGGTAAGCTCCGCAAACGTTACAGGCACATACCCCAGCTCCGCATTGAGTTTCATCACCACACTACCCGAAGTAAGACTGAACAGCTTTGCGTGCGACCATCGCCTGCGGGCCAGCTGAAAAGCCTTGTGTTTAATACGTTTGGCCAATCCGCACCGGCGAAACTTTTCAGCCACAATAAGTCCTGATGTAGCGACATACTGCTCGTTGTCCCACGATTCAATGTAGCTGAAGCCGGCAAACTCCCCGTCTGCCAGCGCTATTACCGCTTTCCCCTCTTTCATCTTCTGGGCCACATATTCATGCGTACGTTCGGCAATCCCCGTACCCCGTACCTTAGCAGCGGCCCGGATAGTATCCAGGATCGTATCCACATACACTTCGTGCGAAGCATCGGCCACCATAACATCAATTTTAATATCCATTTCTTTGCTGAAAATTGAATAAAAAGCCTGCAATTCAGATTAAGCAATATTGAGAATGACCTGTTTCAGGAATCCCTTCACTCTTTCGGGCGAAGCCCCCTCCCGAAGTACCAGCATAATGGTGTCATCTCCGGCAATGGTACCCAGAATATCTTCTCCCTCCCGGTTGTCAATATCGTAAGCCAGGCTACTTGCATAACCGGGCCGGGTCCGTATCACCGTAATATTCCCGGAAAAAGAGAGGGAGATAAACCCGTTACTCATCATCATTTCACTGGCCCGCTGTCCGGTCACCCTTTTATACAGAATGTCATTCGGCAATACATAGATATACTTACCGTTCACGTTAGCAGCCTTGGCTACCTTTAGCTGCTTCAGGTCACGCGAAAGAGTTGCCTGTGTCAGATCAAATCCTTCTCCGGCAAGTTCCCGGAGCAACTCCTCCTGGCTTCCGATCTCCTTACTGGAGATGATCATCTTGATCGCTTCTAAACGGGATGCTTTCTTTTTCATCTTGTATAATTATTCCAATAAGTCTGCAAAAATATGCAATCTTTTGGATATACAACACCTTTCTCCGACTTTTTATGCAAAGAAATGAATATTTTTATCCATTTTCCCGTAAAAATAACTTTTATTTGAATAAGAATCCATCAAAAACGGATAATATTCCATACTTATTACCATTGCCGGT
>JAJPZL010000226.1:5776-11801 GCA_021204375.1 Bacteroides sp. | reverse complement strand
CAATAGAGTTTATATATACAGGTTTATTTGATGGGAAGAAACTACGGAAGTTTTTTACACCTGATCCTGTATTTGCTCAAAGTCGAAATATTGATTTTTCAGTAACGGATATCCTAAAAAATTGTATTTTGTAAGGTATATTGGAGATTCTTTATGGGTCTATACGACAGAGATTACAGAAGACGTTTTTTGATAAAACGCTTCCTGGACAGGAAACAGACAGAAGAATGAATAACCGTTTTCCGGGGAGCACAGGTACCTGAATATAAAACCGGCGGAAAGTACAAACTTCCCGCCGGATATATAAAGAATATTTACTCCCTATCACTTCACACACTTCATCCGATACCCGGCACGGGCCTTTCCCTGCAAAAGTGCATTGAGTTTTCCCTTCACCATCTGTTTCCTCAGGGGAGAGATATGGTCAATAAACATTTTGCCATCCAGGTGGTCGAATTCGTGCTGCATCACACGGGCCAGATACCCTTCCACTACCTCTTCGTGCTCGTTAAACTCTTCATCCATATACTTCACCCGGATGCGGTCTTTCCGTTTTACACTTTCGTGAATACCGGGCAGGCTCAGGCATCCCTCTTCCATAAGGACCTCTTCACCATCCGTTTCCAGGATACGGGGATTGATATAGACTTTATTGAAATCCTTAAACTCAGGTTTTTCCTCCGAAAGCACATCTAGGGTGATCACTACTAACCGGATAGGAAGTCCTACCTGGGGTGCAGCCAGTCCTACTCCATCTGCATTATACATCGTCTCGAATATATTCTGAATGAGTTCTTTCAGGTTGGGGTAATCAGGCGTAATATCTTTCGCTTCCTGCCTTAACACAGGTTGACCGTATGCATAAATTGGTAAAATCATTCTATAAGCTGTTACTAAATTAATAAATCAGGAACGTTTACTCTCCATATAAGATTGCAGAATAATGGTAGCACTTACTTCATCTACTAGAGCCTTATTCTGACGATCTTTCTTCTTGACTCCTCCGGCCAGTATAGCACGCTGGGCAAGCACGGAAGTAAAACGTTCGTCTGCAAACTCTACGGGAATGTGAGGTATTCTCTTTTTAAGCGTATTCACAAAAGGAGTGATATATTTCATACTCTCCGAAGGCTCGTTGTTCATTTGCCTGGGCAGTCCTACTACAAACAGATCTACCTTTTCCTGAGCCACGTACGAAGAGAGAAAATCGATCACCTCATGGCTGGCTACGGTGGTAAGACCGTTTGCAATGATCTGCAACGGATCCGTCACTGCAATACCCGTTCGTTTTCTGCCATAATCCAATGCTACTATTCTTCCCATTCCTTATGCAAAGTTACAACTTATTTTCAAGGAACACAAATCAGTAAACCAGGCGTACATTGTCTATCCACAGGGTATTACCGGGCGATCCGATATAAGCTCCTCCATAACTGGAAGCAAACTGCAGGAAGAGGTGTGTGGGTTCATCTCCCTCTTCTCCCCATGCTGTTTCCAGAACCGGTACACAATTCCCCTTGCTGTTAAGGGCATAACGCTCCTCCCGCTGCAAAGCCATCAGTTCGGCATTATACTCCGGGTGTCCGGTGATATCTCCGTAAAGGATGGTATAGGTAGCATCATTCTGCCATTCATTCACATCCTTTTTAAACCGGACCACCATCGTCCCTATGCGTTTGGCATAGAGGTTTCCTTTTTCATCTTCCCACCGTTTATGGAGCAGAAGTACTACTTCGGGATAATCTTTTCCCTCCACATCGGTTATTTTACTGAAACCGGTAGCCCGTATCCTTTTTTCCCGCTCAGCAATCTTTGTTTTATAATCAAAACGTACTGCCTGCGGCTTTTGTGTAAAAGGAATACCAGAGTTTAACATTTTCTGGGGGTTTTTTGTTCTCTTGATAGGTTCCAGCATAGTTCCGGTAAAGATAGAGCCAGCTGCCAGCACGGTAATATCTACCATCCCGAGTACTTTTACACTCTCCATCCGGCTCTCTAAACGGGCACAATATCCTCCGCTGCGCTCTTCGGGAAATACGGAGGTATTGGTTTTTACTACACCGACTACTTTAGCCAGTACATTGGAGGTAGCCCAGGGAGAACCGCCTTTGTTGAAATAGGGTTCTGCCCCTGGAATAGTTTCTACCGGGCCAATCTCAAAAACCTGCTTTACAGCTCCGCCGATAACTCTCGACTCTTTGATCTCACGGGTTATCCACTGATCCATATTCCCGAAAGAGATCAACTCTTCACGTTCCTGTGCCCCTATTCCCAGGGACACCATACCTATCAAAATGCAGCTCTTTATCTTCATATCTGATTGTTATCAATTCATTTTTACAGGAGAGCTTCCCGGCTGCTCCTGTACCATGCAGGGGGCTATGAAGCCCCCTATAGGAAACCACCGGCTGTGAAGCCGGCAGTAACATCCGGCATGTTAGTCCAGACGGTATCCCCAATCGTCCAGGGCAAACTTCCAGTTCTCTTCTACCAGTTTTACCGTACGGTCGTCATATTTATACTTATTCTTTTTATATCCTTTCTTCCTTCCTACATGCTTCTCAATAGCAGGTTTTGCATCGGGATAGCCGGGAATATCCAGTGTTTTGTAAATATGCTCCGTCATTCCGAGGGCATCGGCCTCAAAGTCTTCAAATTTGACTTCGATGAGATTCTCCTGGGGTATACACGCCTTATCTGCTTCATACTTATGATAAAGTTTGGCATAGATAGAGAGGATATTCTCTTCCATCTCTGCTATGCTTATATCCTGAAGTTTGAGTGGTTGTATGGTATTGGTAAAGAAACTACGGGTAGATTCAAATACCGTATAGGGATTACGCATCAGGTAGATAAACTTCGCATTCGGGAACATCTTCACCAGCTCTTTTACCCGGCCCGTATGGGGAGGGTTCTTGCTGAGGAACTGGGCACCTTTCGTATTCCAGAGGGAGATCTTGATCAGCTTGATAAATACCTCCTCAAAGGTTTTAAGCTCTTGTTCAGAGATGTCGTCAAACAGAAGATATTTGTCGGCATACTCTCGCTGTGAGCGGGGCAGGAACCAGAAGTTGTAATAGGTATAAGCCATCATATTGGCCAGAGCGAACTCTTCCTCCTGGGGCAGGTCTACTGCCAGTTCCATATTATCGATAGGACGTTTATCGGGCATCAGCCAACTCATGTTCTTTTTAAAGAATGGCTGCCCCCACATCATCAGATGAGGGAACACTGTCTGGTAAGTGGTATTGTACCCAAAATGCTCGTCACACGAAAAGACATTGTGTACAAAAGTTGTTCCGCTGCGCCAGTGTCCCAGGATAAATACCGGATCGTTCTCCAGTGGTTTATCGGCCAGAAGCTTCCGGTACCGGCTATCCTGCAGGGGCTTAAGCACCGAAAGGATCCGGCAGATCGCTTTGGTCAGATAATATTTTCTCTTATACCCCTCGTCCATTTCCCGTCCCCGGGTTATCTCATTAAAGGTCTTCCAGTCAGCTCCGACCAATGTATTGATCGGTAGTTTATTAAATTCGAGTAATCCCATATAGTGTTTATTCTTTATTTCTGTAGTCTGATAAAGAGTCCCTGTTTTTCGAGCTCTTTTACTACGCGCTGAATAGCTTCATAGTGCTCTTTGCCGATACCCAGGCTCTCCAGGTCTACCGCTACCTCCTGGGTATGCAGGAGCGATTCTGACTGGTCAAAGGCCCCGATGATCATACCGACTCCGGATGTATTATTGGTAATAGGGTCGATCAGGATAAAGGCACCTGCCTCTTTATTCTTGTTGTAAGAGTCAAAGAAGAGGGGTTTATTGGTGGTAAAGACTACCCGGCCGATCTCATTGAGCTTCATGGGAAGCGTCTCTTCGGAGAGCAATCCGTTATCTACCGAGAGTTGCTTCATGGTGTTGACATCTACTTTATAGCGAATGGCGTCCACACGGGCACGGCTCAGGTTGGTAGTATGCTTGATAAAGAACTGCTTGCGGAAATTCATCGGCTGTTCGTCCATCCATACGAACATGGCTTCGAAAGTACGTTCTACTACCGGTACATTATCCGGATGTACCAACATCTCTCCGCGGGATACATCAATTTCGTCTTCCAGGGTAAGGGTAACAGACTGGGGCGGAAAAGCCTCATTCAGCTCTCCGTCGTAGGTTACGATACTCTTTACACGGGATGTTTTTCCGCTGGGAAGCGCCATCACTTCGTCTCCTACCCGTGCCACTCCGGAAGCTACCTTACCGCAGAAACCACGGAAATCGAGGTTAGGGCGGAGTACGTACTGCACCGGGAAGCGGAAATCCTCAAAGTTATGGTCTTTATCAATGGGTACGGTTTCGAGGTACTCCAGCAGGGCAGGACCTTTGTACCAGGGTGTCCGCTGCGATTTGTCTACTACATTGTCTCCTTCCAGGGCGGAGAGGGGAATGTATTGTACATCGGGGATATGGAAAGGTTCAATAAAGGCTTTGTAATCGCTTACGATCTTATCAAAAACAGCTTTATCGTATCCTGCCAGGTCCATCTTATTGACAGCCAGCACCACATGTTTGATCCCCAGCAGGGAAACTAGGAAGGTATGGCGGCGTGTCTGGGTAATGACCCCTGTACGGGCATCTACCAGGATGATAGCCAGGTTGGCGGTAGAGCCACCGGTAACCATGTTACGGGTATATTGTTCGTGCCCCGGAGTATCGGCTATGATAAATTTGCGGTTGTTGGTGGAGAAGTAACGGTAGGCTATGTCGATGGTGATACCCTGCTCGCGTTCGGCCTTGAGCCCGTCCAGCAGCAGGGCATAGTCGATATTGTTCTCTCCGGCATTTCCGAGGCGTTTGCTGTCGCGTTCGAGGGCATCCAGCTGGTCTTCGTACAACTTTTTACTGTCAAACAGCAACCGGCCGATCAGGGTGGATTTTCCGTCATCTACTGAGCCTGCGGTGAGGAAGCGAAGCAGGTCTTTCTGTTCATCTCTGTTAAGAAACTCCTCTATGGATAATTTTTCTCTGTTATTGGTTTCCATTCCAGTCATCTTTATGGGTTAATCTGAAACAGGAGGCATTAAAAATAGCCTTCCCGTTTTTTCTGTTCCATACTATCCTCCTGGTCAAAGTCAATGACACGAGTCGTACGCTCACTCTTGGTAGTGGTCATCATCTCTTCCACAATCTTTTCAATGGTATCGGCTTCACTTTTTACCGCACCGGTAAGGGGATAACATCCCAGGGTACGGAAGCGTACCATCATCGGTTTGGCCTGCGCTCTCAGCTCTGCGGGCATGCGGTCGTCGTCTGCCATGATCAGGTTGCCGTCTATCTCTACTATGGGACGCTCTTTAGCGTAATAAAGGGGTACAATGGGGATCTTTTCCAGGCGGATGTATTGCCAGATATCCAGTTCTGTCCAGTTACTGAGGGGGAATACACGGATACTCTCTCCTTTGTGTACCTTGGCATTGTAGATATCCCAGAGCTCGGGACGCTGGTTTTTCGGGTCCCACTGGTGAAAGCGGTCCCGGAAAGAAAAAATACGCTCTTTGGCACGGCTCTTCTCCTCGTCACGGCGGGCTCCCCCGAAGGCTGCATCAAACTTATGTTTATCCAGTGCAGCAAGCAGGGCCTGTGTTTTCATCAGGTCAGTATGTACTTTACTGCCGTGGGTAAAAGGGCCTACTCCCGACTTATAGGCTTCTTCGTTACTCTCAACGATCAGGTTCCATCCATGCTCACTGGCATAGGAGTCCCGGAAATCGATCATCTCTTTAAATTTCCACTTTGAATCGATGTGCATCAGGGGAAAAGGGACCTTTCCCGGTGCAAAAGCTTTCTCTGCCAGACGCACCATTACGGATGAGTCTTTTCCTATACTGTAAAGCATAACGGGATTCTCAAATTCGGCAGCTACCTCACGGATAATGTAGATCGCTTCTGTTTCGAGTTCCTTCAGATGACTTAACTTATAATCTGCTGACATATTCTATTTTTTTGTTTTCTAAATGTTATAATTGATTTAGT
>JAJPZL010000226.1:0-5766 GCA_021204375.1 Bacteroides sp. | reverse complement strand
ATAATACCCTCCGACCTCAATACTGGGCAGTATCAGTTCCAGTAATTGATTCACCGATTCTTCCAGGGTTAACCGGGAAGTATCGAGTGACAAAGCCGGGTTCTCCGGTGCTTCAAAGGGTGAAGAGACTCCTGTAAAGTCTTTGATCTCTCCTCTTCTGGCCTTGGCATAGAGTCCTTTTACATCCCTGCGCTCACACTCCTCGATAGGGGTGCTTACATGGATCTCGAAAAAGTCTTCCTTGCCGATGATCTCTGCCGCCATCTCCCGCATACTGCTGTTGGGGCTGATAAAGGCAGCGATAGTGATCACTCCACTATCCAAGAAGAGCCGGGAGACCTCTGCAATGCGGCGGATATTCTCCACCCGGTCCTCTTCAGAGAATCCAAGGTTGTTATTGATACCGCTGCGGATGTTATCCCCATCGAGTATCTTGCAAAGCAATCCTCTTTTGTGGAGTTCCCTCTCCAATGCAATGGCAATGGTACTTTTTCCGGAACCGGAAAGCCCGGTAAACCAGATCATCACACTGCGTTGTTTAAGCAGGATCTCCTTATCGGCCCGGGTAAGCATACGGCCGAAAACCGGATATATATTTCTTTGTTTCAGGTTGTCTACTTTCTTCATACTTACTTTAATTGAAGGGCCAGATAAGCGGGATCAGGAAGATGGAGATCAGGAATGCCAGAATATTAAGCGACAGTCCGATCTTCACAAAATCCGTAAACTTATAGTTACCAAAGCCCTGCACAATCAGATTGGTCTGGTAACCGATCGGTGTGGAGAAACTGGAAGAGGCGGCGATACACACTGTAACGAAAAAGGGCATCGGGTCTACTCCCAGCTGCTGGGCTATCGAAAGAGAGAGCGGAAAGGCAAGTGCAGCCGCTGCATTGTTGGTAATGATCTCCGTAAATACATTGGTGATTATAAAAATAATCGCCAGCAATACGTGGGGGCCATAGCGGTCACTCATAGTGATGATCTCTGCAGCGATATAATCGGCAAAGCCGGAATTTACCATCGCTTTACTAATGGCAAAGGCACAGGCAATGATAATAAGAATATCCCAGGATATATATTTGGTATATTTCCGGGGGGGGAATATTTTAGTCCATGCCATAATTACTGTCGTAATAGAGACAAAGAAGAACATATCGAGCTTAATACCTGGTACCAATTTCTGCATAAATGGAAGTTCTCCTATGGTGGCTCCGATGATCATAATGACCATCAGGACCAGGGCGAACCAACGTTTATGAGCACCCATTTTACTCTTCTCTTCTTCCGTACCGTTAGCCAGCACCACAAAAACACTGGATTCGCCCCAGGTAGGAATAAAGGTATCATCGGCCATCAATACCAGGGTATCACCTTCGTGCAAAGTAATTTTATTCAGATCCTCCGTAAAGATCTTCCCTTTTCGTTTGATCTCTTTCACCTCTGCCCCATAGTGACGCTTAAAATTAAACGCTCCGAGGGTTTTATTGATACCCGGAAAACGAGAACCCAGAATAGTCTCTACCCGGTGCAGTTGCGGAGTGCTCTCTTCTTCTGCCTCTTCCTCCTCTTCTCCACGGCTTGTACGCACATCGGGAAGAAGACGGTTGGAGAAAAAGAAAAGGTAGACCATCCCTGCCAGGGCAATAAAGATCCCCACTTTTCCCAATTCGAACATGGTCAATCCCCGGTAACCGGCATCCAGGATCATACCGTGCACTACTAAGTTGGTAGAAGTACCGATCAGGGTACAGATACCTCCCAGGATGGTCACAAAAGAGAGGGGAATGAGGAACTTGGTATAGGGAAGATCAACCGACTGAGCCCACCGTTTGATAATAGGGGCAAAAATAACCACCACCGGTGTATTATTGAGAAAGGCAGATACAAAAGCAATGGAAGGAAGCATCCGTACCTGGGCTTTGCGTACCGTAGTCTTTCCCTGCGGAAGCAGCTTTTTGATCAGCTGTCCCAAAGCTCCCGACTGACGGATCCCTTCACTGACTAAGAAAAGCATCGCTACTGTGATCATTCCTTTATTACTGAATCCCTCCAGCATCTCTTTGGGAGAGAGGATCCCGGCGCACATAAAGATCACCACCACGGTGAAAAGGATCATGCCCGGACGCATCAGGTCAAAGACTAATGCCGCTACCATCCCCGCCAATGCCAGAAGCACGAAGATAATCTCAAATGTCATATACGCAGTTTCTATCGGTTTATCTCTTCTTCTCTACAATGAACCATGGATTGAGGAGGTCTTCTTTGTTGTAATACAAAGGTTCTCCATCTTCGGTCCGGTATATTTCACACCCGGCGGCACTTGCAATGGCGTGTCCGGCTGCCGTATCCCACTCCATCGTAGGAGCAAAACGGGGATAAAGGTCTGCTTCTCCCTCTGCTACCAGGCATATTTTCAATGAACTCCCTACGGAAATAAGCTCTACGGAAGCCTGTTGTTTGCGGATATCTTCTATATAGGTTGCCGTTTCCGCACTCAGGTGTGAACGGGAAGCCACCACGACAAACGCTTCTCTATCGGTTTCTACCGGCAGCTTCTGAGCTTTTGCCATCAACTCTTCCGGAGAACCGGCAAATTCCGTAATATCCGTTACCCGCCAGCCACCCAGTCCCTGTGCTGCAAAATAGAGTTGTTTCTGTACAGGAATATAAATAACTCCCACCACCGACACACCCTCTTTTACCAGGGCAATATTGACTGTAAACTCTCCGTTGCGTTTAATAAACTCTTTGGTACCATCCAGCGGATCCACGATCCAGAGCAGGGGCCACTCCTTACGTTCTCCGTAAGGAATATTCTGTCCCGCTTCGCTAAGCACCGGATAGGGTGTACGGCTTAGAAAAGATAGAATGGTTTCGTGTGACCTCTTATCAGCAAGAGTCAAAGGTGAGTTATCAGCCTTTTTCTCAATACCAAAATCAGCACCGGGATCGTTATAAATAGCCAGGATTTGCCTGCCTGCCTCCAAAGCCGCTTCTACAGCACACTGTAGATATTGATGTTCCATATAGAGTTCCTTTAAACCTGTTTTTCCAAACTGCAAAAATAGGAACAATATTCTTTTTTTTTACATCTATAGTTGCCTTTATAACTTCTTTTAGTAGGTTTCTGACTAAAACCTTAAATTATTTAATGGTTCCGGTAGATATATAAAGTAAACAACCATGTCAAAGAACGCTTTCAGGGCAAAAAGAAACGGGTGAAACCTGTACACAGAGTGGCTGTGAAGCCGCTCCTGCCACCCGCTTTTTAAATCCCCGAACCATCCGCAAAGGTAGTCTCCATAGACTTCTGCTGGGTAACCCTCGAATAGGGAGCTACCGAAGTTGTCTGCCAGATATTCCCTCAGATAATGGTATGATGCCCGATGGTTACCCGGCCCAGTACCGTTGTATTGGAGTAGATGATCACATGATCTTCCAGCATAGGATGACGGGGCTCATCCAACGAAGCCGCATACTCATCCAGCATATTGTTACGGGCTCCCAGCGTTACCCCCTGATACAGCCGTACATGCTTACCAATGATACAGGTCTCCCCGATCACTACCCCGTACCATGACCGATACTGAAGTATTCGTCAATCCGGGCAGCAGGATGAATATCGATCCCGGTAGCCGAGTGGGCCAGTTCGGTAATAATACGCGGGATCACCGGTATTCCTAGTTTCAACAGTGTATGTGCCACCCGGTAATGCACCATAGCCAATACGGCCGGATAACAGTAGATCACCTCTTCGTAAAACTTCACGGTAGCATCTCCTTCGAAAATGGCTTTTACATCGGTACAAAGAAGCCGCTTGATCTCCGGCAACCGATCAATAAAGGCCAGAGCCAGGTTACCGGCACTCTCCGGTAATACACCTCCTTCAAAAAATTCGCTGCACCGCTCTATCTGCTCCCGGAGAAGTCTGTAGAGCCGTTCGAGCCCGGTACCGATATAATAGGTCTGTGTATTGGGATTGCTGCCGGTCTCTCCGAGGAATCCCGGAAAGAGAATACCTTTCAGCAACTCCATACTCTCTTTTACTGCTTCCAGATTAGGTAACAAACGGGAATAATACGGAACAAAACCATACTCCGGAACGACCGGACGGGTAAGCAGGTCCACATTGTGCTGAATAGTATCAAATGCATTTCTCATATTCAAATTATTTTATAATTTCGAGTTCTACCTCCTCCGATCTTCATTCCCGGATACGGAACGCCTTTAAAGCAGGTTCTTCTGTAGCCAGGGAAAGGATAAAGTAGAGAATGTTGGGGTCATAGGCCAGGCGAATATCCTCGACCGAAGGACGGGAAGGTGTTTCCGGATGGCTATGCCAGTTGGCCACTACCTGTAAACCGTTACTGCGTGCATACCGGATAGCGGCAAACTACTCTTTCGGATCAAAAGAGAAGTGCTCCGGACTTGCATCGACATTGGTCATTTTATAGTTTTCCGTTACAACTTCTTCTTTTCCTAACAAATATCCGCAGCTTTCGTTCGGTAATTCTGCAGTGGCCTGCCGGATGATCTCTGCCACCACTGCTCCTTCTATGCTGAGTGCCATATATTCTCCTTCTTCTTAACGTTTCAGTTCACAAACTGCCTGCTCGTAGTCTACCAGTTCAGTAACAACGGGATGATCTCCACAGACCGGACAGGAGGCTGTACGTTTAGTAGTGATCTTACGGAAATCCATGGTACAGGCATCAAACGTAAGCAGTTTATCGGTAAGCAGTTCCCCCACGCCGGTCAGGTATTTTAAGACCTCAGCGGCCTGTATGGTACCCAGCATTCCGGCAATGGCACCCAGTACCCAGGCCTGAGAGCAGGTAGGAACGGCATTGGGTGGAGGCGGAGCCTGGAACAGACACCGGTAACAGGCATGTCCCGGTACATAGGTAAGGGTCTGCCCCTGGAAACGGAGAATTCCTCAGTGGGAGAAAGGCTTCTTTTCCAGCACACAGGCATCATTGATCAGAAACTTCACCGGGAAATTATCCGTACCATCTACAATGAAATCATAGTCACGGATTATTTCCGCCGCGTTGTGTGCCATAAAAAACTCCTGGTGGATATTGACTTTTACATCCGGGTTGATCCGGTTGATCTTCTCCCGGGCCGAAAGTACTTTCGCCCTGCCTACATCTTCCGTAAAATGGATCACCTGGCGCTGGAGGTTGGAGAGGTCTACCACATCACTGTCTACCAGGCTGATGGTACCCACCCCGGCGGCAGCCAGATAGAGGGCTACCGGAGCACCCAGACCACCGGCACCAATTACCAGTACTTTTCCGGAAGAGATCTTCTCCTGTCCCTCCACTCCTACTTCCTGAAGCAGGATGTGACGGCTATAGCGTTCAATCTGTTCTTCCGAATAATCAAATATGTACACCTCCTCCCATAAAATAGAGAAAATCAACTTCGTCTCCTTCGTGGAGCACTACTGTAGCATACTCCTGGCGATCTACAAATTCTCCGTTATATTGTACGGAGACCATATCCGGTTGGAGTACATTGTTCAGACGGATCAGTTCGGCTATAGTAAGAGGTTTGTCTATCTCCTGCGCCTGTCCGTTCACTGTAATTTCAGCCATATTCTTATCTGTTTTATTAAATAATGTAAGACTTGAATGAGTGATCATAAGATACCAATTTTTTATCACTGTTTGCATCGGCAAAGTAACGCAATATCCTCCTCCCACATAATCCCTTTGATATGCCATTTTATATACCACAAACGGATGAAGGATCTACCAT